>NZ_JBAXHI010000025.1:0-65207 GCF_037138995.1 Candidatus Chlorohelix sp.
AGCTTCTAAGCCTGATGGCGTAATATGATATAGCTTCTTATGGGGTCGATCTTGTTGCTCAATTACCTCGAAAGTTACCAGACCTTCGCTTTCCAAACGAGCAAGTTCAGGATATATCTGGCTATGCTTGGCGCTCCAGAAATATCCAACCTGTTGTTTCATGAGTTGAGCCAAATCATAGCCTGTTCGAGGTTCATCCGCCAGCATTCCCATTAAGGCATAACCTAAATTTGTCATCATCTATCCCTATATACTAATTAACATATGAAAGTATTGACATATTAAATACTATGTAATAACATACATATGTAAGATAGTATATATTGTCTCATAGGTCGTCAAGAATATGAATATAAGGAGCTTAAAGTATGGTAGAAAAAATATTGGTTATCGGAGCAACCGGGTTGTTGGGTGAGCCTGTCGCTCGCAAATTACAAGCAGATGGGTATGTAGTTCGCATACTAAGCCGCTCTTTGGAAAAAGCCAAAGCAAAATTTGGATCTGATTTTGAAATTGCGGTGGGCGATGTTGAAGATACCAACGCACTTGAAACAGCTTTGCGTAATTGCGATGGAGTTCATATCAATTTGGACGGTGGGCAAGACCCTGATTTAGAGAGACGTGGTGTTATCAATACAGTTGAAGCAGCAAAAAAAATTGGGGTAAAGCGCATAACATATTTGTCAGGCGCAAGTGTTTGCGAGGAAAATCGCTGGTTTGCTGGTACAAATGCAAAATTTCAAGCTGAAACGGCAATAGCTTCATCAGGTTTAGCCTATACTATTTTCAAATCCACCTTTTTTATGGAATCGCTTCCTCGCTTTGTTCAGGGGAAACGAGCAAGCGTTATCGGTAAACAACCGTTTAGTTTGCATTGGGTTAGCGCAACCGATTATGCCGAGATGGTTTCCAAAGCATATAAAAGTTCAGAAGTTGTCGGAAAAGCTATATATGTGCTTGGTTCAGAAACTTACACTATGGAAAATGCCCTGAAAATCTATTGCGCTAAGCTTAACCCGAATGCGGTTGTCTCGAACCTTCCAATAATGATGGCGCGGCTTATTGCCTTAATGAGCAATAGCAAAGAACTTAAACAAGCGCTTCCATTTTTCAGCTATACCGGAAAGGTGAAGGTACTCGAAAACGGTGATAGTAACGCCGCATTATCTCTTCTTGGCAGACCCTTCATTACTCTGGAAGAATGGTGCAAAACGCGCTCCGGTGAACTTAATGCCAGTATGAAAGCTTAAAGCAATCATCAAAAACCTGCCGATGCGGGGAAGACAGTTGCTGCAAACCCTGTTGTTTATTCCGATAGGGCAGCGCTGGAATTTATGGGGTGTGCAGTCAGGAGGGTGTCAACTACTTTCACCGATTTAGAGGCTACCTTGCCACCATGAAAAAGCAAGGTGAAAACTTGGTGGTCATCCCTCCCTTTCCAACTCACTCGCTGGAACTGTTACGGTTTTTTATAGATAGCTAGAATATTTCGCCCATCAAATTTTAATCTAAAAAAATTCCGAAACATTAGACGTACTCTAAGGGGTCTTATTTTTGATGTGAAAAATAACAGAATGATTTTTAGTATGCTCGAATTAATACTTATTTTAATATATTGTTCAATTTCCCAATCTTGAAGTGGCTCCACTAATATTTCTTCAATTTCCAAATTCAGATGCTTGCCCATATTTGCTAAGGATAGCTTGTCCCATAAGCCCATATGATGAGGAGGTAAATTCAATGTGTGGTACTTATCCTTGCGGAACAGATAAGGATTATTATTCGGCACACCAATAATAAGAAGCCCTCCCGGTTTTAAAGCATCTACAGAAGCTTTAATAAAATCATACGGTTGCGCTACATGTTCCACTACTTGGAATGAGCAAACTATATCATAGGCTTCTGGGTTTATAGCGGTATGTTCAATCAAATCTTGCTTCGAAATATTTAATGCTCTACTAATCCCATTTTTAACAGCCTCTTCATTAAATTCCAGACCAACGCAAGATATCCCGTTCTTTTGCAGTTTCTCAAGAAAATACCCAAACCCACAACCTACCTCTAATACAGAATCAGTAGGTTTAATATATTTTTCAGCAACTTGATGCTCATATCTTAAAGAGTAATACCAAGAAATAGATTGCAGCTTTTCATATAAGTCGCTTCTTCCGGCTAACTCAAAGGGATAATAAAATCTATATCCAGTATCGTTACATTTGTAGATTTTTATAGTCTTCAAACCAGAAAAATAATCGCTGACATCAATATCATATTCTGTTCTATAGTTCGAAATAGCTACTTCTGCACTTATTTCATCTACGAGTTCTACATTTGTAGTGCCTGTAATTGGGCTTCTAACTTCGTTTCTTGTTAGCATTATTGAAGCGGTACTTTCTTTGTAATTACTCTAAAAATATGGAAGGGCTTTGTCCTCCAAGCAAGTCACTATAATTTTGGATACACACATCTTTGTAGAGCCTGACAGTTTGAACCTGATAGAACTCAAGATTGAAATTGCTCTCCTGAGTTTATTAATTTCAAATAAGGGCAGAAACAAAGACGTGTGTAATCACCAGACTATAAATAATAGCCTGCAATATCAATAACTACATGTACAGTATTTCTAGATGCCACACAGACTGCGCCTCCTGTGCCAAGTGAACAACTGAATTGGGTAGATGTATATTGTGGAACTGCATTAAAGGTAGTCGTAGAAGTTGGCGGGAAAGGCTGCCCGGCGGGCCATAAAGTCGCAAAACCTCCATTTGTATTCGGATCCATTGCCTGAACCGAGAAGAAGCCAAGCACACCTGTGGCATTAGCAGGTATGTATTGCCCGTTTTGCCCTGTCTTATTTGCTAGAGGATAGGTTTTTACATAGGTAGTATTAGAGAGGCTAGCCGGCGCCCACAACGGTGTAAAACCGTTAACCACACCGGGATTAGTACCGATCCCATAGCCCGTACCATTTTGGTAGTTTGTTTGAACAAACCGATCTGGGTTTGAGAAAAGGATTAAAGAACCGGAGGTAGAAGTCCCAGCCAATATGCGCCACTTACCACTATCAGAGCCAGTACCGCTATAGCAGTAGTAAAGCGTGCCGTCAGAGTCTACATACAGTTCACCGGCTTGGTGAGAATTGCCGTCAGTAGGGGTGCCATTCGCAAATTTAGCAGTAGATGCTGGAGCTAAACGAATATTTGCAAGCCCGCCAGTTTGGAATAACCCACCATAGCCTGCCGCAGCGGGTGTAGCTTCAATAGCGTTTGCGGCAGGGTCATATGACGCTGCATATGCCTTATTCACATTCGCTGTGGTAAATGCCAAAGCTCCAGTAGCAGCAGCGCCAACCGCAAGAGTTTTCAGCATTCGACGGCGAGAAGTAATGTTTTGAAGCTTTGGCTCTGCTCCTTTACTGCCCAAAACTTGCTTCAGCGAGTTAACTTGGCTAGTAAGGCTGCTAATCTCGGTTTTATAACTAGCAAGTTCCGCTCGCATCTCGCTCATCTCTTGTAATAATTGTTCCTGATTTAGATTATTTCCCATAATTCTTTCCTTATTGCACTAGAATATACCTATAAAAGCAACTTAATTATAGCACAAGATAGCTTAGTATCCTCTTAATAATCTGGGAGATATTGGCAAAAATTTGGCAGATTTAGGTTCAAGCATGGCATTTCTCACTGCATTTGCCTATAATTATTGAATGACATTAATCCTAGATTAAAAAAAAGTAAATATTGTTGCCCTTCAATTTTACCATAAAAATAACGAAAAAGAAACAATTTTGGCAAGGAATCCAGAAGGTTTATGTATTAAAAAATAAATATCAACTCTAAGACTCTTATGTTGAACCTGATAAATGGAAAAGTCTGTACGTGAATTAAGTCAAATTCACTCGTTACAAGAAGTTATGATATAATTTATTAGGTTTGTACTCAAATTCGTAGAACAACCAACTTCTGACTAGTAGGATATAGAAATCTGCTAAGTCTTTCTACAGTTAAATAAATCCATAGGACAGCGCTATTTCAGAAGAGGTTTTCAACCAGAATAATTTTTATGAAACCAATTATATCTGTTATTATACCATGCTTTAATCAGGCACATTACTTGGAAGAGTCAGTAGAATCTGTATTAAATCAAACATTTCAAGATTTTGAAATTATCATTGTCAATGACGGTTCAAATGATGAAAAAAGCATTGAAATACTAAACTCTTTTTCAAGACCAAAAACGAGAATAATCAATATCCCTAATGCGGGGTTGGGAGAAGCGAGGAATATAGGAATAAGAGAATCAAATGGTAGCTATATTCTTCCTTTGGATGCTGATGATAAAATCGAAAAAACTTACATTGAAAAAGCCATAAATATCCTTGATGCGAATACTGATGTAGGAATTGTCTATTGTATAGCAGAATTTTTTGGCGATAGAACTGGTATTTGGGAATTGCCAGAGTATTCTATGCCGGATATTTTATTAAGCAACTATATATTTTGCTCTGGTCTATTCAGAAGAGAAGATTGGGATAGAACTTCTGGTTACAGAAAACTTCCGGGATGGGAAGATTGGGATTTTTGGCTTTCGTTGCTTGAATTAGGCAAAAAGGTTGTAAAGATTCAAGAACCCTTGTTTTTTTATCGTTATCGTAATGACTCAATGAGTCGTATGCTGACCTTATCCCAAAAGGAGTATATATTTAAGGAATTGTTTAATCAGCATTCCCAATTATATCTTGCTAATATAGGGAGTCTATTAACTACGGCACATCAAGCTATAATGAGGTCGTTTTCCATCAAGGATGTTTATAGTGAAAATGAACGATTAAAAAAATCTCTTGAAGAATTATTAAATTACACGATGCATGTCGAAGTTTCCTACAAAGAAAAAACAGAGCAACTAAATAAAATTCACGACCGACTATCTAATTCTCCATTAGAATACATTCGTCTAAAAATTGCTAATTTCATTAGACCAAAACCTTAAATGCCTATAATTTTGTTGGGTGAAGATAGCAGCTATCTTCACCGTTTTTCGCCTAATTCCAGAGACCAACCCTGACAAACCCCAAGATTATCAGCATGCCTTCTAATCCTTGCCACATTTATTTTAAGCGCCTTGAACAATCTTGCTTGACCTGTTGAGCGCAAGAACTGATTGTAGCATTAGTTACCGACAAGTATGCCTCAAAAGAGCTAAGATAGTATTAGATATTGACCATTTTCTTATTGCTCATTTTCAAAATCTTGGCAATTGTAGCGAGGGAAGCCCTATGCAGCCCGTTAAATTTGTGAAAAAATCTTGGGTGAAGCTCACCACCGCCATTACATTGGTAATGTTGAGCATGTTTATTTTTGCTGGTACTGTATTGGCGCAAACACCACCTCCGTCGGGTTCAAACCCGCAGAAGCTTGCTCCAACGGATATTCCGCCCGATATGTCTTTGTTGGGTGTGCTTATCTTCTTTCTAGTACTGATTGTTTGGCAGTTTGCTGCTAACTTCTTGGTAAGAAGCCGTATATTTTCAGATCAGATTGACCAACCTAGTAGCACCTCGCAACCTGAAGCGCCGCAAATCGGCTTTTTAGGTAGAAAGTAAGTTCTAAAAAGTTTGTGCAAGGGGCTAACCCCCTTGCCATTCTTTAAGATATGACTTTATAATATGCTTGTGCAAAAATTCTAGCAAGGGATAATAATCCTTTGTTATTTTATTATTCTGAGCCACGCTCAGTTTCAGCCAGCAGGTTGAGCCTACGATAATAATCAAGCGCAGCAGTTCGTAGCCCTACATCGTTACCTTCGCGTTCACTCATATACCACTTGTGTTCTAATATCTCGTGCCAACGCTTCTCCGCTTCTTCCTGCGTTTGAATAACATGTCCGGTCAAATTTGCTACCAACCGAATGTAATTAAATTCAGTAGGGTTTATCTTTTGTAGTACATAGTAACCCTCACCTTGTGAAGCTTTTGCTTCTTCCTGCACTTTTTGAGATTTGGGGATAGGCTTTATCTCATGTAAACGCGCCCAAATAATATCGCTTACGCTAAAACCAACATTCAACAAGTCTTGGAGGTTAGGGAACACCCTCCCCGTTACGACACTCAGGAAATCTTTGCGTGGTTCGTTAGCGCTGCGGATGCGGTATGGCACTTCGAGTTGTTTAAAAGTCCACTCCTTGAGAAATTCGTGGCTATGGTTTTCTATCCAATCCTCAGCCGCGACTTTTAGGCTGACTTCTTCGCCGCGCTGCTCACTCATCACCCATTTATGGTCTATAAATTTATCCCAAACAGCCTTAGCCAGATTGTTTGGGTAATATTTGCCAACCAGCTCGAAAATTTTGCGGCGGTATAGCTTGGGGTCTTCATGCTCCCTGACTACATATGAGAAGTCGCGCACATTCTCGAAGCCGACTCCGCTTTTACCCCATTGCACATCGAAAATCCCATAGCCTAGTCGGTTCAATAATTCTCGGTCGGCGTAAACTTCATCTGCTGATATATCTCCGGGCATTTCATTACTTCTTTCGGTTCAGAGCCACTTACGCCATTTGAAAATTGCCAACATAGAGGCTACTGAAAAAAACATCAATCCCAAGATTATCAGAAAAGCATATTCAAAATCATCTCCCTGAAACGGCACTTTTACGTTCATACCCCAGAAGCCTGTAATCACGGTCAACGGTAGCATAATTACCGAAATCATAGTGAGTGTTTTGATGACCATGTTTAGGCGATGGGTATTTAGCGAATCGTAGGTGCTACACAGGCTTTCTATTACTTCTCGGAATTCTTCTAAGTTATCCCACACCTTATTTATATGGTCGGTAATGTCGGCATAGAGTGGTTCAAGGTCGTCATCACCAATCTCTACTATCCGTTTGCGCCGTTCAAGGCTGCTTAACACCGAGATTTGTGGTTTTAATATACGCCGCACTGCCAGAATATCTCGCCGCACTGTCGAAATCTGGTAGATAGTTGCTTGCGAGCTTGCCTGAAATATCTTGCTATCAACTTCGTCCAGATTTTGCGATAATTTATTAAGAATTGGAAAGACATATTCCACCAATATATCCAGAATTTTGTACAGAGTGTAGGCAGGTGAGCGACTAAGAATACCGTGTCGTTTGCCGGGATTATTTTTGCACTGCTCAAATAATCGGTTAAGCGGATTTAGCTTACCATCGTGAACTGTAATAATGTAATCAGGTCCTAGAAAAATATCCACTTCTTCTGCTACGCTGACCTTTTCGGATTTATTGTAAACAGGGAAGTGCAACACCAGAAAGAGGTAATCGGTATCATCAAAATCGTCCAGTTTTGGACGTTGCATATAGCTGGTTACGTCATCGAGATGGAGTGGATTAAATTCGTAATTGCGATGTAGCCAATCTATTTCGACTGATTCGGCGCGTTCTATGTTAATCCAGCGTACCGGCAACCCTTCTTCCTCGCATATTTCCACGCGGGGTTCTCGGTTTTGCATATCCAACCCTGAACGGCGCTTAGGGGTCGCAATGTTTTTCCCTGTCCGCAGCTTTGCTAGTGGCTTAAGTACTAGGTTGGGTTTGTTTCCGTCCGAGGTTGCACTCATTCTCTGCATTCCTTCTAGCATAATATATGGTGTCAGACAGGATAATTATACTACTTAAGAATTGTGGATAGAAGCAGATAAAAGCAGGTATATAGGAGGCAGGATGCGCCTGGACGGATTTGAACCGCCGACACTCGGTTCCGAAGACCGATGCTCTAGTCCACTGAGCTACAGGCGCATAAAAAACGGAGAGGGAGGGATTCGAACCCTCGAGGGCGTTAACCCTACTCGCTTTCCAAGCGAGCGCACTCGGCCACTATGCGACCTCCCCCCGTTAGTATAGTTGAGATAGCAGCTACTTTGCGAAGCTATCTGAGGAAGCGGAGAGGGTGGGATTCGAACCCACGATGGTGTTAACCATACCCGTTTTCGAGACGGGCGCACTAGGCCAGCTATGCGACCTCTCCAACTCTTTTTGTGCTTGTGGATTATATCACATTTAACCACTTTACTTCAACTAAGCAAATTACAGAATTGCAGACAGGGCGGTTGCATAGTCAGTATTTATATTTTCAACACTCCAGCCAAACCACCAAGAGAATTAACCCGTAGGGGCGGTTCGTACCCACTACGGGGCACAGGCGAACCGCCCTTCTTTTATTGCCACATCACCCACAAAAAACGCCACCCAACGAAGGCGCATCGCGATACGTCCCTACAAAATCACCACGCGCCCTTGCCCAAACCCCTTTGAGAACCGTTTTATAGAGGACAATTTCTTTCTTGCAACAGCCCTGCTTGACTGTTACTAAAGTTACATGAGTAGGCTTGAAGTAATGTATAATAGCTTACAGCAAAATTATAAACTCGTAGGGCTATTTTATATTAGTACGAGGTGACTATGGATATACAGGTGCCTTCAAACATTTATGTCGGTAGAAATACAGTGCGTGTACACTTGGCGGATTTTCTCCAAATAGCCGCCGATCGTAATATCTTTTCCTCTGATGAGCAAATATTGGCTGTTTTTGATTGCATAATCTTGGATGATGCAGGCGCACGCTTGGGAGGTTTTACCCTGCATGATTACGCAATTTTGACCAATCAGAATCTTATTACGTGGGCGCGTGGGCGATCCAAAGATACAATTGATAAATGTATTTGGTCCAATATTACTATCGAAAGGTTCGGCAGGCGTAACCCGCTTGAAGGCGTAATAAAGTTCGCTTATCGTGTTCCCGTAACCGGAAGCAAACGCCGCATCTCGCTACGCGCCAAAGATGATAGCGCCAACAGCCCAAAAGTAGTGGCGAAAGATGAAAACGAGCCAATCGGAAACACAATAAACATTTTCCTAGATTTGATACCACTTGAGGATGTGCAAATCTGCCAGAAGATGATGAACTATTTTATTGCGAGTAAACCTGAGCAGGTCGCAACCGAGTTTTTTACCCTTTTTAAGGCTGAGTTAGATGAATCTACGGCACGCCTAGTTACTGTTCCCGCTACAATGCGCCCACTCTATGTACGACAGCCTAACGGCGTTTACATTGAGAAAGGTGAGCTTGAAGAAGAACGCTTGCTACGTAGCATGGAAACGCGGCAAACGCCCCCGCCAAGCCCCTATCAGGGTGTCACTACTCTGAAGCGCGGTTATGCTTCTCCTTATCAACTAAGAAATAATAATCAGAATGATTCTTCCGGCTTCAAGTCGAGCAACACGGGAAGCTACACCGGAAGGAGCAAACTGGATGCCTACGAGCAAGGCAACTACAGCAAGCCGACTGAACAGAAAAATAAACCAATACCCGAACCTGCCAAATTGGTCTATAAGCCTGTGCCTGCCGAACCAGTGTATAAGCCTAAACCAGAACCAACCTATAAACCTAGACCTGTGGATAAACCGGCGGTTCAGTCACCCTATCAGAATCAGAGTAATCTTATCCCGCCCGATTCTGAACAACCAACTGCACCCGGTGAGGGCGCAAATGTCGCTACCCCATCCTCTGCGACTATCAGGGATGTTCCGAGCATGTACAGCATCAGCCGCCTAGCGCATGGTTTATTCGAAGGACGGCAGAGTTTTGGCAAAAGCGTTGCAGATGTTAGTGAGACTGCTGCAATTCTTACCAGCATTCCCGGTTTGTTATCAAATGATGAATCCACAAAGCATTCTGCGCTGATGAAGCTGCGGGTAATCTTTGAAGGCGGCTATCTGGATAAAAACCCCTTGCTTGGCAAAGCGCTTATGCCGTTGATGCAGCCTCTTCTTAGCCGTTATATTCCAATGGGTATGATGGGAGGCAAGGCTTCAGCAGAACCGCCTCAAAAACGTAATCGGCTTACTATCCGGGGAACTGGTGAAGGTGAAAGAAGCGATTCTGAAGCTCGCCCTAATGTGCCTTTCAAAAATCGGCAGACCGATTATATTTCGATAAGTAATTACGTAGAACCCAATAACTCATTAATTGACGAGTTGCCATCAATGGGTGAAATTGTAGGAACGGATGCACTGGAAAATATTCCGGCAGTTCCTATCGAAATGCCCGTATCTGAACAACCAAAGCGTGTAAAGTTAGTCAAGGAAGTTCCCGTTTCTACCGAACCTGAAGTAGTTCCAGAACGTACAATTGTGGAAATTCAGATTCCTGAGTTAGAATTACCGCCTGAGCTTGCGAATCCTGCACAACCTAAACGCATTAAATTAGGCAAAAAGTAAGCTGTTGGCGTAGCTTATTGAAATTAAATCCGGCTCGTTTTTCGATGAGTCGGATTTTTGTTGCTCAAGCGCTCGCTCAAATACCTAGATATTCCCGCTGCAAATCCCGGTCGTGCAGAATCTCCGTAGCGGAAATTTCGCGCCTAACTTGCCCCTTATCCACTAGAATTGCGCGTTCCGCCAGATTTGCCGCGAAATCCAAGTTTTGTTCTACCAACAAAACCGTTATTTTTTTCTCCGTATTAATCCGCCGAATAATCTCTGCTATCTGCTCTATAATAGAAGGTTGCACTCCTTCGGTTGGCTCATCCAGCAGTAATAGTTTGGGATTTGTTAGCAAGGCGCGTGCCAACGCTAGAATTTGTTGCTGTCCACCGCTCAGGCTTCCGCCCCGCAAATTGCGCTTTTCCGCCAGCCCCGGAAATTCACTAAAAATCTCTTCCAGTTTCAAGTTCAGGTCGAGTTGACGAGAAGCATAACCCGCCACCTTGAGGTTTTCCAGCACAGTCAGATTGGGGAAAATTTCACGTCCTTGTGGTACATAGGCTATACCCATTCGGGCGCGTTCATGCGCTGGTTTGTGCGAGATGTCTTTATCGTCAAATGTTATAGAGCCGGATTGTAGCGGAAGTGTACCGGCGATTGTCCGAAGCAAAGTAGATTTGCCTACGCCATTGCGCCCCATCGCCGCTATAATTTCCCCACTTTTTATCGCAAGGTTGAACCCGGTTAGCACAGTGGTGCGTTTGTAACCGGCGGCAAGGTTACTTAACTTCAACATTGCGGTATCTCCCCAGATAAATGTTTTGCAAATCCTCGTTCTGACGCAATTCTTCAAGGCGACCCTTCGCAAAGATTTGCCCTTGGTGAAAGACAGTAACAGGCGCATCCAGCAAGCGCACAAATTCCATGTCATGCTCAACCACAATCACGCTCGCCTGTTTCCCAAGTTCCCTGACCAGTTCGGCGGTGCGGGCGGTTTCTTCGCGGGTCATCCCGGCAGTAGGCTCATCCAGCATAATAACAGAAGGTTCTTGCGCCAACACCATCCCGATTTCCAGCCATTGTTGCTGTCCGTGCGCCAACGTTCCGGCTTGTTCATCCGCATACTGCAACAGACCAAACCGCTCTAACAACTGTCCGGCTTGCTGCTCCGCCCAAAGTGAATTGCGACTAATGGCGTAAGCTGCCAACCACATGTTTTCAAATACGCTCAACTCGGTAAAAATGCTAACCACCTGTAGCTTTATACCCATCCCTTGTTGTACTCGCCGAAAGATTGGCATGCGGTTCAGCGGTTTTCCGGCAAATAACGCTTGCCCGGATGTGGGTTTGTAACGACCTATCAGCAGGTTAAAATAGGTGCTTTTCCCCGCCCCGTTAGGACCAATCAGGCAATATACACCGGAAGAGTCAAAGGTGAGGCTGGCGTTTGCCACTGCCACCAACCCGCCAAAGGTCTTACGCAATTCCACCGTTTCCAGCCTACCGCTATTTTTTCGAAAAGCGCTCGCGGTTGGTATGGTCTTACTTAAAAATTTTTCTTCAAGCAAGGGGCTTAAGCCCCTTGTCTCTATTTTTCCACCCCGAATTTGGATTCTTTTTAGCAAAGTGGCAAGGGCTGGCGCTATTCCGGTTGGTAATAGCAGCACAATAAGAATCATTACCAAACCCAGCACAATTGGGGTTGCCTCTGTGCCTCCCTTGCTGAGATTGGTAGATAATCCCTCCACCAGAATTGCCCCCGCGAAAGCCCCTGAAAGCGAGGCACGCCCTCCCACCAACACATATATAACCGCCAACGAAGCTTGAGAAAGGCTAAAAACGGTAGGGCTTATAAACTGACCCCACGCAGCGTAGAAGCCTCCCGCTAATCCGGCAATTCCACCCCCCAACATATAAAGCAGCAATTTATAACGGCGGGTATCATAACCGAGCAATTGGGTACGCAACTCGTTGGTACGAAGTCCGGCAATCACTCTGCCAAAAGGTCGCCGCAACAGAAAGCGCACCACAAAAGCGATTGCCGCCGCTATGATAATAGTAACCAGCAAAAGGTCACGCTGACTTAAGAAAGAGTTGAAAAGGGTTAACGGTGGCACATTGGTCATACCGTTAAAACCGCCGAGATAAGCGATGCCGATAGCGTATTGCCGCCCGGAGGTACTGAGCATAAAAGTATAAAGTACCAACGTAGTTGCCAGCGTTATAACCGCTATATAAACATCGCCGACATTGCCGTAAAACATAAAAAAGCCTTGGGCTGCTGCAAATAGGGCAGCCAGCAAACCCGCTGCCACCAACGCGCTCAGGCTCTCTCCGGTTGTATGTATCAGGTTTACGCCCACTACCCCGTAAGCATAGCCGCCTATTCCAAAAAAGGCGACTTGCCCCAGACTAAAAATACCGCCCTTGCCCCATACCAGCGTTAGACTCAATGCCAACAGCCCATAAATTACCCATACAGTCCATTGGGTAGCCTGATAATCTTCGACCAATCCGGTTAAAATAAACGCGACACCCGCAATAACTAGCAACCCTTTGGCTTCAAAGGGGATTTTCCGCAAGAGAAACTTCATAATTGCTTGCCCCAGCGTCCTGAAAGCCCGGTTGGCAAAAAGCGAATCAGCACAATGGCAAAGATGAGTAGCGCGGCTTGCCCGATAAAAGGGGTTGAGACATACGAGGCGGTGTATTCCACCGTGCCGAGCAAACCCGATGCTGCGGTAGTTCCGGTCAAAACTCCGGGACCGGCAATGATGACGTTCATAAAGGCGCGTCCGATGTATGCCTGTCCCATTCCCGGCACGACTCCAGTAATCGGTGCGAGTAATGCGCCCCCCGCCCCTGCTAGCGCCGAACCGAAGGCGAAGGTTAGCGCATTCAAGCGTCGGGTGTTGATGCCCAACGACATAGCCATTTCCGGCAATTGCATCGCAGCCCTCGCCAGCAGCCCATAGCGGGTGCGTTTGAATACCCAGAAAACAACGCTTATCAGCAATAACGCCGCGAGTATCAATACCACTGAATACCACGAAACCGAATATTGACCAAGGCTGAAATTGCCGAGCGGCGTTGGGATTCCTTGAGTGGTAGTACCAAAGATAAAAACCACCGCCTGCACCATAATCAGGCTCAAGCCCCATGTTGCTAGCATCGAGTCTGCCAATCGCCCGTATAAGAACTGGATAAGCAACCGCTCTACCAACAAGCCGAACAGCCCCACCAGTAAGGGCGCAAGCAGCATCGCCAGCCAAATATTCAGCCCAACACGCACCCCCGCCAACGTAGCGAAAGCCCCTAGCATCAGAAATTCACCATGCGCCAGATTTATAATACCCATCATGCCGAATATCACCGCCAGCCCGATGGAGATAAGCAGCAGCAGTGAAATGCTAGTCAGCGCAGTTAATAGCTGATTTAATAACTGGTCAAGATTCATCTAAAAATCCTTACAAAAAAACCGGCAACCCTCTCGCTTATTGTAGCAGGATTGCCGGCTATTCGGGTTATTTCTGTCCGGGCGTGAACTGGGTATAGGTTTCTGGGTTTTTCACCAGATTGCATACTTGCTGTTCAAACGCAGGCGGTACCGCTTTCTGGGTTTCAATCAAGTTGAAGCCCTTTTTGTCGTTAGCGCGAGCAATTGTTATATCAAAGGTGGCGTGGTGGGTAGCCCCATCCATTTGCACCGTGCCGCGAGGCGCATCCCACGTCAAACCCTTTTCGATTTCTGCCGTTACCTTTTCGCGGTCAAGGCTATTAGCTTTTTTGACCGCCTCTGCCCAAATATGCCATGAGTTCCATGTAGCTTCGGCAAGGTCTGTAATATAGGGATAATCCTTGCCATACTCATCTTGCCACATCTTTACAAATTTCTGGTTGGTTTGGTTGGTCAACTCCTGAAAATAAGGATAAGCGACCACAATATCTTTGGATTCGGCGGATGAAAGCACGATTTGTTCATTGCCGACCCCAAAGGTGGAAGAAATAATCTTCATCTTTGCGCCAAGCCCTGCCGCCGCAAACTGGCGATAGAAAGCAATATGGTTCCCGCCCACTAAAATGGAGAATACGATGTCAGGCTTTGCATCCTGCAATTTGCTGATGATTGAGCCAAACTCGGAAACATCCAAGGGTACAAAATCAGTACCGATTACCTGACCGCCAAACTGAGCAGCGTATTGCTTCACCCAATCAGTGCTGATTTGACCGAAATTATAGTCAGCCGCCAGCACGTAAATTTTCGGACCCACATTCTTGATGCCCCATTGGGTCAGCGGGATAAGCTGTTGGGTAGGTACATTTTCTGTCAGAAAGGTGTTTTTGTCGCAAACGCCCCCCTCATACTGCACATTGTAGAAATACAGTTGCTTGTTGCGGTCAATAATCGGGCGAATCGCTTCTCGCGCGGCACTGGTAATGCCACCCATCAATACCGCCACTTTATCCTGCTGGATAATCTGAGTGGTAAGTTGGGTATATTTCCCGGTGTCCGATTGAGTATCATAGGAAACGAGCTTCAACTTGCGCCCTAACACCCCACCGTTATTGTTGATGTCCTTGATAGCAAGTTTGGCAGCATCCGCCATCGGTTTGCCATAAATATTCAACGGTCCCGTTTCGTCCAGCAAACTACCTACTGCAATATCGCTTTTGTCATCGGTAGTCGCGCTTTTGGTAGAATCGCCACAAGCTGACAATGCCAGATTTGCCAGCAACATGGTTAAAATAAGAAACCTAGAAGCCGTTTTGACGCGCTTCTCCCTCACCTTCAAGAACCTGAACATTAGCTTGTGTCCTCCTCAATGCTTAACGCTTGCGACTGCACCCCTTGCATTGGCAAACATTTTGACTTAGATTGATAATATCTATAGCAGGTGGGAACTTGCTATGACTACTTAATCCCGCCTACATATAGCGCAATTCACCCTGTAATGTATATATCTGAACCTGTATATAGCCACTGTCAGTTAGTGTATTATTAACAGTAACGCGCCCGTTGATAATAATAGCAGATTAATTAGATAGTGTAAAGTGGACAATTATAAAAGATAGGTGTAAATTTTCTCACCTTTTGAAATCTTAATGGTTGTTGAAATATCAATTGATATGGATAATAAGGGGCGAGATAAGAAGGAGGGATTCGGCTAATTTGAGAAGGGCGGTACGCTTGTCTCCTAAAGTGGAAGCGAACCGCCCTTAGTTGCTTGCTCTAAATATCGAGGTTCTTCACGTACTTGGCGTGGGTAGTGATGAAGCTCTTGCGGGGCGGCACTTCATCGCCCATCAACATTTGGAACACTTCATCGGCTCCGGCTGCATCAGCAATCGTTACTTGCAATAGGGTACGGTTGCGCGGATCCATCGTAGTATCCCACAATTGCTCCGAGTTCATTTCGCCCAAACCTTTGTAACGTTGGATGTTTACCTTGTCCGAATTAAACCGCTGCATCACAGTATCTTTTTCCGCGTCATTATAAGCGTAAACTACTTGCTTGCTGTGAGCAAGGCGATAAAGCGGCGGCTGCGCGATATAAAGATGTCCATTCGAGATTATCTCCTCCATATTGCGGAAGAAGAAAGTTAGCAGCAAAGTACGAATGTGTGCGCCGTCCACATCAGCGTCAGTCATAATGATGATGCGGTGGTAACGCAGACGCGCCAGTTCAAATTGGTCACCAATACCAGTACCGAGTGCGGTAATAAGTGACCGAATAGTATCGCTACTGAGCATTCTATCCATTGCAGCGCGTTCAACATTGAGGATTTTACCGCGCAAGGGTAGAATCGCCTGAAAACGGCGGTCACGTCCCTGCTTGGCGGTACCACCTGCGCTATCCCCCTCAACTATATACAGTTCGCTGCGAGTGGCATCTTTCTCTGAACAGTCTGCCAGTTTACCGGGAAGGGACAAGCCATCGAAAGCGCCCTTACGCACGATATTTTCTTTGATTTTGCTCTGAGCTTCCCGTACACGCTGCGCCAACAAGCATTTATCAATAATGCGCTTGGCATCGGCGGGGTTTTGCTCAAGCCACGCCTCCAACGCTTCACCTACCACCGCTTCAACAATTGTCTTGACCTCGGCATTGCTCAGCTTAACTTTGGTTTGGCTCTGGAATTGGGGGTTGGACAGCTTCACACTGACGATAGCGCACAAGCCCTGACGGATGTCATCTCCGGTAAAATTATCATCTTTTTCTTTAAGTCCGCCGCTCTTACGCGCATAGTTATTGATAGTGCGGGTCAAAGCGGTGCGGAAACCGGTGAGATGAGTACCACCATCCACGTTATTGATGTTGTTGGCGAAGGCAAAAACCGATTCGTTATAGCCATCGTTGTATTGCATCGCCACTTCTACTTTGGTATTGTCAACAGTTTTATCTACATAGAAGGCACGCTGCTGGATTACCCCACGTTTGCGGTTCAGTTGTCGTACAAAAGAAACGATGCCACCCTCGAAATAGAAGGTTTGCTCCTGATCGCTGCGCTCATCCACCACCCGTATTTTGAGGGCTTTGGTGAGAAAGGCGGTTTCACGGAAACGCTGCGCCAATGTTTCGTAGTTATAAACTGTGCCTTCAGTAAAGATGCTGTCGTCTGCTTTGAAGATAACGGTTGTACCACAGCCGTTGGTCGGGTCTTCAGTTACTTTCATATCGAAAGTGATGCGCCCTTGTTCATACTCCTGATAAAAGAGTTTACCATCGCGGCGCACTTCCACCCGCATCCATGTACTGAGTGCGTTTACTACGCTTGCGCCCACGCCGTGCAAACCACCTGATACCTTGTAACCGCCATCTCCGAACTTACCGCCGGCGCGTAGTTTAGTCATAACTACTTCCATCGCGGGGCGACCTTCGCCGGTGTGCATGTCGGTAGGGATACCACGCCCGTTATCATTGACGGTTATTTTATTATCAGGATGAATAAGCACTTCGATATAATCTGCGCCGCCGTTCATGGCTTCGTCAACGCTATTGTCGAAAATTTCATAGACGAGATGGTGAAGACCGTACAAATCGGGGCTACCAATGTACATACTAGGTCTGGCGCGTACATGCTCAATATCATCCATCACTTTGATGCTTTGCGCCGAATAGTTCTGTATCTCTTCTATATCTTTAGCCACCGAATACGACCTCCCTAAATGCACCTAGATTATGCGACATATATCTTAACCCATCTATTATAACATAAAACTTAATAATTTGTTCGTATTTTGAGGCTATATCGCTAGAATTTCGGCAAGCAATGCGTCAAGTTTTTCAATAGTAAATGGCTTCAAAAGCCGCCAAAGTCGGGGGATTCCGCCTCCGCCGCTTTGAATTCCGGTCAGAACTATCGGCAGATTTATCAGATATAAATCAGAACTCGCTCGCAGTTCTCGCGCCAATTCAGTACCGGTTATATTTGGCATCATCTCATCCACCAGCGCTAAGTCGGGCTGTTCTTCTCGCACCAAACGGCGAAATTCTTCAGGTTCAAGGGTTGCTAGAGTCTGGTAGCCCAATGATTCTAGCATATCCTTTATAATATCCAGCATAAATTCCGAGTCATCAATTAATAAAACTTTAGCCACTTTTAATCTTTCTTTCCTCTCAATCCATAAAATCCCATTATATTTCGCCTGATTATAAACTGAGTCTGATTTATCCCGCAATTTTAATTGAAGAAGCAGTGCCGGTTCGTTTGTGTTAATTTTAGAACTGCGGGCTGATACTACGGCGGAACGGAGCGTATGACTTGCACCCTCCTTTCTGACCTTGCCCCACTTTTACATTTTGAGGCTTTTGCTCTATACTTCTAGGCAAATGGAACTAAAAATATACAATGCGCGTAGCCGCCACAAAGAAAATTTGCCTGACCGCAACGGTCTAATAAAGCTTTATGTACCCGCCGCTTTGCTTGAGGACAGGCGTACTCCCGCAGCCTTGCGTTTGAGTTGCCTGTTGGATTGGCTTGGGAAGGCTTTACAGAGAAAACGCTTGAAACTTGAGCGTGTTAGTGAAGCTGATGCCACCGATTGCCACCTCATAACGGAAGAAGAAGAACGCAAACAGGCGGCTTTTACACTACTGCTCGGCGCACCTGACCCTGCTATAAACCCCGGCGACCTGACAGGATTCAGTCCCGCCGAGTTGCGCTATTGGCTGGCTTCAACCCATTATCGCGATACTATGCCCCCCCTACGCGCTCTTACCGATTCGGCTAACGCTTTAGAAAGGTTGCAAAGTTTGATTTTGCGCCTGAAAGCTCAGAATACAAACGGCGCGGTTGCTGAAGGTGGCAAAGCCTTTGCCTTAATCGAAGAGTGGCGCAAACGCTTTTTCGAGCAAATCGCCGATGACCTGAACTTGCCCCGCGCTCTGACGGTGCTATGGGCAATGCTGCTGCAAAGCGATTTGGACGATGCCTCCCGCTTGCGTTTGTTGGCTGAGTTTGACCGCGTGCTTGGTTTTGAACTGGGGCTAGATAATCCTGCGTCTGTCGAACCGAAAAAAGAGCCAACCCGTTATCCGGAGAAGAAGCCCAAGAATCCGGTTACGGGCAGAGAAGGGGCAAAAGGCACGCCCCGTATGAGCGATTCCAAAAACAAGCCTTTCGAGAAAAAGCAACAGCATAGAGAAGAAGTACAGAAAGAGGAACCGGGCGGCTTGTTACGCCTCAAGAACAGTCGCATAGTGCGCTCTTTCTTGCGCGAGGAAGACCGCTTCGATTTTACGGTGTGTCTGGTATCGCGCCAGAATTTGCCTGAGCTAAAAATCACCCTGAACAGTTTGCTGGCACAGGTCATCAACTCGAAGCGTAAGGTTGAGATTATTGTGGTGGATTTGAACGGCGCAGATGAGACAACCGCATATCTTCAAACTCTCAACACTTCTTACCGCAATTTTCGTGCGCTTTTCGCGGAGGATTTGGGCTTAGCAGCAGCCCGCAATATTGCTTTCCGGCAAGCTCGCGGACGTTGGTTGTTGCTGCTCGAACCGGGCTTGAAACTGAAAGGCGACTTGTTTGACGCGCTCTACCAACGCCTTTACACTATGGAAGAATACGCCCTCTACGGTTTGGCAGGTTTGAAGCTCGAACGGCAGGCTGGAAAAGCGGTAGGGCTGTGCCTTGCTAACGCGCAACCCGATGCGCTTGAAGGCAGCTTTTTGTGCTTCCGTCGCGTGTTGGTTGAGGACGAATTGGGTTTTATGGACGAGCATTTTCGCCACCCCTACGCTCTTGAAGCCGATTATTCCTACAATTTTAAGGATAAAGGCTTTGGACTGATGATTTTGCCAGAAATAGAAACGCTGCTAGAACGCATCCAACCGCTTGGCACTCCCCCTTATTATGGGTTTAGCCCCGAAGAAGAAGAACGCCAGCGTCGCAAAAACTGGGAATTATTCCTCAGAAGCTGGAATCTGGAGTAGAATCCGATTTACATGTTTTCAATCGGCTATTTGACGCTATAATTCTTACTATATATTAGCAAACATTTCAGAGTCATTTAATAGTTATTTAACACTTATAGACCCAAAACTCGGTTATAATCCTTGCTAAGGATGCCAGCTTCGCAGGTAGTTCTTTTCATATTCAATTTTTAACCCGGAGACTCGTTGCAGGCGAGCCTCTCGGCGTTTGTTCCGGTCTTACTTCTCAAAATAAAATAACACCGGGTGCGGTATATGTTACTTTTCCGCGTATTTGGTCGTTTACTTACCCGTTTTTTTGGCGGGTTAGGTCGCTTCACCATAGGGATATTCAAGTTTATCGGTCGCCATGAAACGATTCTAGGCGGGGCGGTAATTATTGCGGTTGTGGTGGGCGGCATTTGGTTGCTTATAACAGTTTTCAATATAAATATAGTAGTAGGCGACCCCCAGACGGTAGTAAGTAAGAACGCTTCTACTCAAGCTTCTGCCGCATCTCCAAAAATAAATACCACCAACGCGCCACAGATTACTGAAGCTTTTATGCGCGGTCAGATTTATCTCAATGCCGATGATATATGGAATTCGTTAGATGCTCAACTCCAAAACCAGCTTGCTCAGGTGGGCAGGGGCAAAGATTACTTTGTGCGACAATTTGTCCAGTTTAAAGAACGAGGCATGCAATACCAAGAATACCGTTATATCGGTGGTTTTGATGGCGGGAATGGGCAGACCATACATTTCTATGTTGCACGATATTTAGATAATAATAAGAAAATGATAGATGAGCCTTTTACCCTTGTTGTGGCTGGGCAAGGCAAAATAATCGCCTTTAATTAATTTTCGCATAAGGGGTAGTTCACTTATGATATTTAAAATAGTTGGTCGTATTACAATCCGTTTCTTTCGGGGCTTAGGACGGATGACCATAAATACCGGGCGGTTTACTACGCGCCATCCGGTGGGTAGTTTCTTTATTATAGCTTTCCTATCGGCAGCAATCACTTTGCTTGTTTCGACCAATTTTTTGAATATTGCCAGCGCAGATAATTCCAGTTCACTATTTCGTAACGCCGATGGGGTGACAGGTACGGCGCGGGAGTCTAGCGTGCAGACGCTAAAAGGGCTTGCCGCTTACAACGCCTCTCAGATGTGGCAGGGCTTTAACGAGGACTACCGCCAGACCCTTGCCCGTAATGGGGTTGACCAAGCGCGTTTGCAACAACTGTTGGATGAGGCTAAAAAACCCTCCCAAGATAGCGGCAATGCGATTGTGTATGAATATTTTACTTGGCAAGGCTTTGGAGAATTGCGGGACGGTAGCGGTAAAGCCGATGTCTTTGAGGCTACTCTGAAGGTCGGCGCAACTGAAACCAAAACGCATTATGCTTTGAAGGTGGATGCTAAAGACCGTATCCGCGATATTATGAGCGATGACTCGCAGATGTCCAAAACTCTGTTTTTCACCACTGTGCGGAGCGCAAACCCGCTAGTAAAGCCGGGTGAAGGCAGTATCCATTTGCTGCTAGGTCTTTCCAAAAGTGACGCGAAAGAAGTTTGGGTGGCGCTTTCTGATGATTACCGCCAGCAATTAACTGAATCTGGCGTGGATCAGGCGATAATACAGGCGGCTTTTGACAAGCTCAAGAGCGATACTAACGCCTCTAATTACGATCATTTCACTTTGCGCGGCAATCAAACCGATACCACCTCTACTTCGACAATTGAACAATATGCTGCATACATGAAAAATAGTGCCACCCCGCAATTTACTTATACTATCGGTCTTGATATGAGCGGGCGTGTGGCGCAAATAACCAGCAACGACCCTTTGATGCAAGCGATTTTTCTCGAATCGTTGGTGCGTAGCTCCGATGCAACGCTCAAGCCGCGCAGCGCAGGGGTACAGGTTTTGCAGGGCATTTCAAAATTCAATGCTAAACTCATTTGGAACGGGTTGAGCAATGCCTACAAGAAGGCTCTAACCGCCGATGGCTTTACCCAAACTAGCATGCAAACCGCGATTGATAGTGCGGTTAAGGAACTTGATATAATCGGCGAGAAACCGCAATATACCCGCTTTGAACTGGCTCAGACCGGGCAAACCCGCGATACCGGTTCAAACGCCGAGATGTACAACGTTAGCTATAAAGTAAATGGGCGCGAAACCTCCACCGTGTTTGTGGTGAAGTACGATAGCAACGATATGGTTGCCGAAATTGTGTCGCAAGACCCTATCGTTAGCGCGGCTCTTCGCAGACCCTCAAATAGCGCTACCCTGCCGCAAACCGGTTCGGAATTGCTCTCTCCTAGCTTTGTCGCAGAGCGGTTGATGTCAGGCTTAACCTCCTTTGACTCCAAAAAAATCTGGGCTTCTTTCAGCGCAAGTTACCAGAAAGCGTTGAGCGTGAAGGGAATTTCCCCCACCACTATGGCAGCCGAGATGAATAATTATAAAACCGATGCTGCCAGCCAGAATATCAAGCTGAGTTATGTGGGTTACAGCTTTGTTAGCGGCAAGAGCTATCCTGCCGGAAATGCTGAAGCCAAATATTCTGCCACGCTTCAATACGATGACCGCGCCGATCAATATGATTATCTAATAATTTTGGATGGCAGCGGTAAAATACAGGCAATTACCACCTCCGACCCTATTCTGAGCGCAATGTTAGGACGCATTCAGAGTAATGGGATGCAGAATACTATTCCTTAATGGTTTAAATACAAGGAAGTAACGAGGATTAATTCATGGAGAATTTACGCAGTAAACGTCGCCCCGTAACTCGTAAGGACGAGGTGGACGAAGCGATAGAGCGAATGGGGAGGAAGGTAAAATTCAACCCCCTTCGCCAGCACTTAGGCTCATGGATTGCGCTAACCTTGCTGGTGTTGCTTATCTGGAACTTCCTGTTCCCGATATATAGCCAGAGCGGGTTTGCCGGAATTTCGCAGACAATCGTCCAGTTGGCTTTCCAATTGGCTTTTGCTGCCATATTCGCGCTTTTCCAGATTTACATAATGTTCTTTGCCATTGCTCGCCCTCGTACATTTTGGCTCAAGCCGGGTGAAACCGGCATATCCTTCCAAGATTACAAAGGCAATCCGCAAGTGCTGGAAATGGCGCGTGAAGTGGTGCTTTTGCTGAAGGGGGCGCGTGAATTTAAAGAAATGGGCGGCGAGGTCATTCGCGGTTTGTTGCTGGAAGGCGACCCCGGCGTAGGTAAATCCTATCTGGCGCAAGCAATCGCTACCGAAGCGGGTTTGCCCTTCGGCTATTGCTCTGCCGCTAGTTTGCAAAGCCCCTTTGTAGCGGGTGGTATGTTGAGCATCAAAGCCCTGTACAAAAAAGCCAATAAACTATCAGATCAATACGGCGCTTGCATCCTCTTTTTGGATGAAATTGATGCTATCGGGCAGAAACGTGCCGGACAGCAGCAGGGCGGTATGGGTATGGGCATGGGTGGTATGATGGGCGGCATGGGCAGCGGTTTGATTAACGAACTGCTGGTGCAAATGGATCCGCCACCTGTGCATGACTCAATGTCCCGTAAATTCCTGCGCTGGCTCGGTATTGATTTTAAAGCCAAAAAAGCGGTGCGAAAAAATGTATTAACCATTGGTGCGACCAACTTGGTAGAAACTCTGGACGAAGCCTTGCTGCGCCCCGGTCGCTTTGACCGCAAGATTAAGGTTGACTTGCCGGATGCGGATGGTCGCCGTGAGATTATTGAGTATTACCTCGACAAGGTAAACCACGAAAATATCCCTATGAGCAAAGTGGTATCCCAGACTATTGGCTATACCCCTGTATCTATCCGGTACGTCATTAACGAAGCGGTGGTACGCGCTCACTTTGACGGACGCGATGCGATTACCTACAAGGATATACTCGCTGCCCGCGATTTGTTCGAGGTTGGTCTTCGCATGCCTATTCGCAGCATGTCTTACGAGGAGAAACGGCGCATCGCTTACCATGAAGTTGGGCATGCGGTAGCACAGGTGTTGTTGAACCCTCATGAAGATTTGGTAAAATTGACTATCATTCGACACGGCGGGGCGTTGGGCTTTATGCAGCCCAAACCCAAAGAAGAACGCTATACCCTTACCAAAGATGAAATTGAAGCCGATATTCAGGTAAGCCTTGGAAGCCGCGCTGCCGAAGAACTTTTCCTGAACACGGCAATGACCGGTTTCAGCGGCGACCTTGCCAATGCTACCCAACGCGCAATTTTGTATTGTAACCTCGTTGGTATGAACGGGCATCTTTCATCTTCGCAAGTGTTGGGCGAGCAGGCTGTATCGGTGCAGGAAATTGAAGCTTTCCTCCAGAATCAGTATCGCCGGGTGAAAACTCTGTTGTCGTCAAACGCTGACATGTGCCACGCGCTGGCGGAAGCATTAATCCAGCGTGAGGAAATGCTAGGCGATGAGGTGCTGGAAATCGTCAATCGCTTTACCGCCGTATTGACCAATGATGCGAGGCAACTTGGTTTCCGCCTTTCTAAAATGGGCAAACACGCCGGACTTGAGCAATACGGCGGGATGTACGCTGAAGGTAAGAAAGCGGCTACCGGAACGGATGATGAGCTTATTTCTACCCCAAGCCAGCCCGTTACAGTTGAGGCAGATGAGGATGACTCGATATTTCCCGGAGTAGCGGCTTACTCTGCCAAAAACCGAAACGTGGTCAAAGGTGAGGTAATTCCGGCGCAAAAACCTATTAGCCCGTACACAGACGAGGATGATTTCTTGCCGAGTAAATGGTAAAGCGTAGTCGCTAAGCTAGAAATTCGCGATTCCCTTTCCCGTAAAATCGGGAGAGGGGATTTTTTAGGAGAGCTTGCACTGGCTCTTATAGGTCACGCGAGTGTTACCAAAGGCAGGGTAAAAAAGCTAGTAAAGATTTAAACAAACTACTGTTTGGTAGTTCAGGTTACAGCGACTAGCCCTCTTTAGTGTTAACTTCTACTATAATAGTTTGAATCGGGAACTACTTTATTTCGCGCTACCTTTATCCGATTTAGCACAAAAAGCTTTAGCAGTCCCTTGTTGCTAACAGGCAATTTAAGGAATTAAAAGGAGCAAGAATTGAGAAGTAAAAACTTCCCCTTTAGTAGCTATTTTGTTGATGGTAGTTACTGCGATACACTCGCAGCCTGTGGTGACAATAATCGAGTAATGTAATCAAAAAGGCGGTGGTGTAGCTAACTGCGCCACTGTAATTATCAAATGAATTTTGTATTGCGACGTATTTTGTTTTTCATTCCGGCTCTGCTGGGTGTGGTCATTGTAACCTTTATTATTGGAAGGCTTGCACCTGGTGACCCATTCCAACAATTGATTGGGCTTGGCGTTGATAATGAGACAATTGCGGAGTTGCGTCACCATTATGGTTTTGACCAACCGCTGTGGCTGCAACTCTTTACCTATTTGGGCAACCTAGCGCAGGGCGACCTCGGTATTTCCTTTGCCAAAGCCAATATGCGGGTAGTTGATATAATACAAATGAGCATAGGTCCTACCTTATTGGTGGGTGTGCTATCCATAACGCTTGGCTCGCTTATGGGTGTTTGGTTCGGGTTATGGAGTGCGCTCCGGCGTGGAAAGCTCGCGGACAAGGTTATAACGGCGGCGGTTAGCTTTTTTGGCGCAATGCCCGGTTTTGTGTTATCCTATTTTATGATTTGGGGCATGGCAGTAGGTTTAAAATGGTTACCGCCGGGCGGGTGGGGCAAACCGGA
This sequence comes from Candidatus Chlorohelix sp., assembly GCF_037138995.1. Lineage (NCBI taxonomy): Bacteria > Bacillati > Chloroflexota > Chloroflexia > Candidatus Chloroheliales > Candidatus Chloroheliaceae > Candidatus Chlorohelix > Candidatus Chlorohelix sp. The sequence goes on from NZ_JBAXHI010000025.1 coordinate 25,424, forward strand.
AAATATCATAATGCCTGTAATAGTGGCAGCTTTAGCTCCGGCAGCCTTTGTTGCGCGGGTGTGTCGCTCCTCAATGGTGGAAGTGCTGCGGCAGGAATATGTGACGGTGGCGCGTGCGAAAGGGTTATCGCCTTTCCATATAATGCGCTGGCATGTCCTGAAAAATGGCTTTATTCCGGTTATTACTGTTATTGGTCCGTTGGCGGGACGTTCCATTACCGGGCTTTTCTTCGTTGAGAGAATCTTCGGTATTCCGGGTCTTACCAGCCTGACCATTGATTCAATTCCTTCGCGGGATTACTCGGTTATACAAGCTTCTACGTTAATGCTGGCTACTATTTTTATTATCATAAACTTGCTGGTGGACATCTTGAATACGATGATCGACCCGCGTACCAGAAGTATTGGTTAATTTTATGTCAACAGTTGAGCTAAACTCGCAGGAGCAAAATCCATACCTTACTAAGGCAATGCCGGATGAGTTTCCTTTACTCAAGAAACGGCAAAAGACATGGTTCGGGCGTAAGCGAGATATGTTGGTACTTTTTAGCCTACTTTTTATCTTTGTGATTCTTATTTGCGCTATTTTCGCCGACCAGATTTCTCCGTATCGTCCAGAATATCAGGAACGCGGTAAAGGGGTAGCATGGCAAGACCCTTCTGCGACACATTGGCTCGGTACTGATGGGTTGGGGCGCGATTTTCTGAGTCGCTTGATTCATGGAGCGAGAGTAACAGTTGTGCTGGCAGTCGGGGTGACAGTCTTTCAGCTTTCCATTGGTTTGACGTTGGGCGTGCTTTCTGGCTTCTTCGGCGGGTGGACGGATTTTATTATTATGCGTGTCGCCGATTTGCTATATGCTTTCCCCGGCTTGCTTTTGATTATATTGGTGGTCAGTGTGGTGGATACCCTTCCAAGAATTCTGACCGCGTTTATTGTTATCACCTTGATTAGCTGGCCCGATGTTACACGCCTTACACGCGCTCAAGTGCTTTCCCTGAAACAGCGCGAGTTTGTAGATTCGGCGCGTGTTATGGGGGCATCTTCGCGCCATATAATAATCAAGCATTTGTTCCCCAACTTTATCCGCCCAATTGCGGCGTTGGTTCCGCTTGGTATGGCACTTGTAATCTTGAGCGAGTCAAGCCTGAGCTTTCTGGGGTTAGGTGTCCAACCTCCGGGGGCAAGTTGGGGCAATATGATTAACGAAGTAGGGGTACATTTCAGGACAAGTCCTTGGATGATTTTGGCTCCTAGTATGAGTTTGGTTTTTACAGTGCTATCGCTCAACTATGTTTCTGACTGGTTGCTGGATGAATAATAAATTTAGACAGCTTACGTTTAAGAGAGGTACTAAAATATGGCTAAGTTGCTGATTGTTTACGGCACTGGAGAAGGGCAGACCACAAAAATCGCCGAGCGAATTGCCGAGGTAGTGCAGGGTAAAGGACATGTAGTAGAGGTGGTGCGCGGTAACGAACTACCCTCTAACCTTAATCTCGCCAATTATCACTTTATATTGGTGGGCGCTTCGATTCATAGCGGCAAACACCAACCCTATATTGTGAAGTTCGTGAAATCCAATCTCGACCTTCTTAGCAGCAAGCCCTCCGCCTTTTTCTCGGTTAGCGTGAGCGCCGTCTCAAAAGTTTCTCGGCTGTATGCGGTGGCTGAAAAATATTTAGACCGCTTTCAGACCGAGACAGGCTGGAAACCTGCCAATACTATTCTAATCGGTGGAGCGTTACAGTACACCAAGTATAATATCATCAACAAAGTGTTGCTGCGCATTATTACCCGCAACTCATTGGGACCAACCGACATCAAACGCGATTACGAGTACACCGATTGGGAGCAGGTCACGAAATTTGCCGAGAGCCTCGTGCCGTTGCTAGATAAAAACAACGCTAACTCTGCGCCACAGAAAGCCTCTCACTAGTAATTTACTGGAGTTCTATTAGCTGGTTCTGAATGGGAACCGGCTTTTGTTTGAGCCTACGCGCCGTTACCATACTGCTCTCGGCTAAGTGTTGGTATCGTCACGCGAGGCAGCAGGGGTAAAACGCTTTAGCCAGTTTTCTTCTTCGCCCGCTTTGGCAAGTTGGAGTAGGTTTATTACGTAGTGTGCGCTGATAACCACTAATAAGCTGTTGGTAATTATAAAGATTGCGGCAAAGATAAAACCGACTAACCCGGTCAACACCATGCCTAGTTTGCCCTGTGGCACATGAACCAAACCGAATAGTATAGAAGAGCCTATCGCCATTATCCACGGGTTTATCAGGCTTGAGAACCCCCCTACTGTCAACGCCCGGAACAAAACTTCTTCCACCGCTACTGCCAGCAATAGGGGAATAAGGATTAATATCCATTCGCTGAGTTTGCGTGGCACTACATTCTTCATGATGATAGGGGAGTAGATTTGCGGACCCCAAATGCGGATTGCCAAACCGGAGATAAAGTTGACGGAGTATTGGACTACTAGACCGATAATCACGCCTATCACTAATTCAACGCCAAAATTTCGTGGCGACCAGCCGAAAACTCTTTCGGTACGCGCCATTGTATAGGAGGAAGCTAATCCAAGGCAAAGACCCAAAAGGACTAGTTTAAACAGAAATTCCGGGAATTGTAATAGCAAATTACCCCGGATTTGGATATTCTTAATTTCTTTGCCGTTAAAATACGCACCCCAATACATTAATGCCAATAATGCCAATGTACCGATGGCAAAGATTAGATTCATAATTTACCAGTCTGGCGCATCAGAGGTTAACCTGTACACGCCATTCTAATGCCTTATAGTTGCGCTTTTTTGCGAATGACTCGATCTTCTATAACTTCGGTAGTGCCGTCCTCGCGCTTGCGCTCACGGCGGGTAATCACCACTTCTTCATTATCCGCAGGGGTAACGGCACTGCTGGCAACCGTAGTAGTGGATTCTGGCTTGGCATCTTTATTGGCAGCCTGAGTTTCTTCTTTAAACTCTCGAATACCACGACCTAGCGACTTCCCGATGTCTGTCAGGCGACCTGCTCCGAACAGCACAATAACAATCAATAGAATAATTACCCAAACCACAGGTTTGTCAAAAGCAAACATTTTAACCTCCGCAAATAGCTACCGGCAAGAGTTAGTCACGGTACAAGAAACAGGGGATAAAGCCGGCATGTTCTTCAAGTATAGCATAATCGAATTGCTGAATCTATGCAATATATCCTCAATTTAATCTTAGCAAACTCCGGCGTTAAAGCAACCGTCTCTTGTTTGGATTCACAGGGCATTTCAAAAAATAGTATTCTTTCACAAGTGGTAGCAAGTTCAAATTGTTAAGTTTTGAATCCGCCACCACTCTAGCGCATGCGAGGCATTAGGCAACAGTTTTACATTTACCTAAAGCTATAGTATGATTGTTCTTATGCGAAAAGCTTTTATGTGCAGGATATTCCCCAACAAACGAACCTCGCACATTCTTGAGGCAAGCCTTGAAGAGTGTTGCTGGCTTTACAACGATACTTTGAGCTTTCGTAAAAAGGCGTTGGAAGAAGAAAAACGTATTGCCAATTACTACGAAACCAAGCGGCGTATTCCTGTGCTTAAAGCCTCTCGCCCCTCCTTGGAAACCGTTCACAGTCAGGTACTTCAAAATGTTACCGAACGGGTTGACCTTGCTTTCCAAGCTTACTTTCGGCGGGTTAAATCGGGCGAAAAAGAACCCGGTTATCCTCGCTTCAAAGGTTATGGGCGTTATGACAGCCTCACCTATACCCAAAGTGGGTTTAAGTTGGCGGGTAACTGCCTTGAAGTTTCCAAAATTGGCAACCTCAAACTGGTACTGCACCGTCCTATCGAAGGGACGATTAAAACCCTTACCCTGCGTCGTAGTTCTACGGGCAAATGGTACGCTTGCTTTTCGGTTGAAATAGAACCTAAACGCTTGCCTAAACTTGAGAGCGTTGTGGGTATAGACGTTGGGCTTAACACCTTTGCCACCCTCTCGGATGGAACTGAGATTGAGAACCCATGCTTCTTTCGCAAGGAAGAAAAGGCTCTGGTTAAGGTTCAACGTAAGCTTTCCAAAGAAACTAAAGGCACTCCTGAAAGAAGATTTAGGCGCAAGGCTGTAGCCAGAACTCACGAACGGATAGGGTTCAAGCGTTCTAACTTCTCTCACCAATATAGCCGAAAGATAGTCAATCAGTTTGGGTTTATCGCGGTAGAAGATTTGACAGTCAATCGGATGGTGCATAGTCATTGTCTCTCCAAAAGCATTCACGATGTGGCATGGTCGGGATTTTTCAGAATATTGCGTAGCAAAGCGGAAGAAGCTGGCTACACTTTTATTGCTGTAAACCCTGCCTACACCAGCCAAACCTGTAGCAAATGTGGTCATCGGCTTCTGGATAAGCTCATCCTTTCTGATAGATTATTCACTTGTCCAGATTGCCAATTGCATATAGACCGTGACATCAACGCTGCCTTAAACATCAAAAGCTTGGGATTACAAGCTGTGGGTTTGCCCCTAAATGCCCCCGCCGCCTGCCTGTGACCCGAAGGGTTATGCCCTACTTAGGGGGGGGTATTAGGCGTGGGGAGTAGTCACTATATATTCGTGAACTTGGCTATCACTGTTAGTGAAAAAGGAGAATGACAAATGGGCATACTGAGCTTTGTAGCAGGAATTGCGCTTATTGTAATCGGCGCGTTTGGCGTTTACAACGCATGGGGTCGCTTTAACACTGGGTTTAAATCGGCGGAAAAAATAGCGCCCCTATTTACCGGCGCTGCTACCGTTGTGCTTGGCTTATTGTTCCTTATCTGGCAATTTGATATATGGTGGGCGGTCTTGGGCTTATTACTATTCGGCTTGGGCTACTTGTTACGCGGACCAAACCGCACAATTAGCCGATAAAATCAGGCAGGGAGCGTGTCACTAAAGATACGCTCCCTATTTTTACGGCAATTTTTCTTGTTCTCAACCTGTCGGATTTCTAGTGTACGCAGAACTCGTTGCCTTCTGGGTCGGCCAAAACAATCCAGTATTCATCTTGGGTTTGTATTTCGCGCTGCAAGGTTGCGCCATGTGTTATTAAACGCGCTGTTTCTGCCTTAACCCGATCAATCCGGTCTTGCAGCGGAGACGAAAAGCCACCGCTTACATTTAAGTCCAGATGCACCCGGTTTTTAACGATTTTAGGCTCTGGTACTTTCTGGAAGAAAATACGCGAGCCTTTGCCTTCCGGGTCTTCAATCGCGGATTTGCTATCCCATTCACTTTCAGGAATGTTTCGCGCTTTGAGAAATTCATGCCATGTATTAAAACCAGATGGTGGGTTGGGGATTTTGTAATGTAGCGCATTCGCCCAAAAATGTGCCAGTTTGTTCGGGTCGCTACAATCAAAAGTAACCTGAAAACCTATAGCCATATGAAATACTGCTCCTGCTAAAAATGGTTAGGGTAGCGGACACAGGCTAAAACTAATCCTGTGTCCACTCTTACTATTTTACTACAGGCGGGAAAGTGATTCGCGATCTAGGGTGGAGTAGTATTTGGCTCCGGAATGGTGTACCACCAACGCAGCGGTGCTTTGTTCTGGGTCGAGTTGGTGCGCTTCGGTGATGCTCACCCCAATTTCGCTGGTGACGGGCATCAGTTGGAACAACTTTTGTTGGTCTTCTAGGTCGGGGCAAGCGGGATAACCCCAGCTATAGCGTTTGCCTTGTCCTTCGTGCAGACTCAGTTCTGCGATAATCTGTCGGTTGAGATACTCGGCGGCAGCCTCCGCAATGCTACTGGCAAGACCATGTACAAAGTATGCTCGGCTATAATCACCTTGCTTGTTGAGTCGTTCGCAATATTCGCTTGCAACGTGTCCGGCGGTAACTACTTGTAAGGGTATTACATCGTATTTGCCGTAGGCAGTTTGGGTAGTGGCAAAATAATCGGCAAGGCATAGCTTCTCGCCGCCGGGTTGGCGCGGGAAACTGAAACGGGTCAACTCGTGTTGCTTGTTCTCAGGGTCATAAATTACTACTTCTTCGCCCTCGGCGTGACACGGGAAGTAGCCATAAATCGCTTTGGGAGCAAGGAAGCCTTCGCGCTCTGCCGACTCGCGCAATTCTGCCAACAATGGCTCGAACTCATCCTTTACCAGCGCATCATAGCCGCCCTCAAGCTTTTTCTTGCTGCTACCGCCGCCCCAATGCAATCGGAACAAGGTGTTTTTATCCAGCAAGTCAAAAAGCTGCTCTAAAGGTAATTGCTTGAGCGTGCAGTAACCCCAGAAAGGCGGTTCGGGTAGTTGCTTGAGGTCTTCCACGCCACTAGGACGAACGCTACCGTTCAGCGTTGCGTTGGCAGCCGCTTCCGCTTCCTGTCGCGCATGCGTTTGCGCTAAGCGGACATCACGCTCATGCTCTTTCAAAATCGAAGCGTGCGCTTCTATCAGCAACTGGTTTTTAAATTGGGCGCTGGCGGCTTTATCGGTGAGCTTGTCTATAACCGACAAGCCTTCAAAAGCATCTTTGCAGTAAAAGATGCCGGGTGTATAGGGCGTTTCAGGGTTGTTATTTACAAAATTGGTGCGGTATCCGAAAGCTCGGTTTATGGCAGCGCCTCCAATCATGACTGGAAAATCTAAGCCGCGCCGTTGCAATTCCTGTACGCATAACGGCATTTGTTTGCTAGTGCTGACCAGTAGGGCGGATAGACCGATGGCATCCGCGCCTACTTCTACCGCTTTCTCGATGATGGTGTTGACCGGAACTTGTTTGCCCAAATCGTACACGGTGTAGCCGTTGTTGGTGAGGATGGTATTCACAAGGCTCTTGCCGATGTCATGCACATCGCCAAAGACGGTAGCAAGTACCACCTTGCCTTTGGTGTAGCCTTCCTTTTTCTCAAGGTAGATTTCAAGCCGTGCCACCGCTTTTTTCATCACTTCCGCGCTTTGCAGCACGAAAGGCAGAATCAGTTCGCCCGCGCCAAACTTGTCGCCAACCTCTTTCATAGCAGGCAGCAACACTTCGTTTAGTACCGGCACTGCGCCTCGGTTTTCCACTTCGGCATCCACCAGTTCTTCAATGCCTTCCTTCTTGCGATGCAAAATCTGGTAATGCAACTTCTCAGCTACCGACATACCAGCGGTTGCGTTTTCCGCTTCGGCTTTGACTCCGGCGCTGGTATTTTTCTCGAAAAACTCGATAAAGCGGGGCAGGGCATCTTGGTCTCGATTGAAAATCAGGTCATCGCATAATTTGCGCTGCTCATCCGGGATTTCAGCGTAGGGGGTGATGTGGCTTGGATTCACAATTGCCATATCCAGTCCGTATTGCACCGCATGGTGCAGGAACATCGAGTTAAGCACTGCTCGCGCCCGTTGCGCTACTCCGAACGACACGTTGCTAACCCCTAGAATAGTTAAAACCTCCGGGTATGTTTCTTTTATGCGTTTGATACCCAGAAGGGTTTGATAAGCGTCTTCTCGCAAGTCTTCTTGCCCGGTGGTAAGCGGGAAGGTCAGCAAATCGAAAATAAGGGCGTTATCCGGTAGGTCGTAGTTTTCATGTACAATTTGGCGGATGCGCGTGGCAATCTCAAATTTCCGCTCGGCGGTATGCGCCATGCCCTCTTCGTCAATGGTAAGGGCGATAACCGCTGCGCCATGGTCGCGCGCCAACGGCATAATCGCTTCGATACGCTCAGTTCCTCGCTCCATATTGATGGAGTTGATGATACAGCGACCGGGCGCAGCTTTCAGGGCAGCTTCAATTACATCCGCTTCAGTTGAGTCAATTACCAGCGGGGCTTCGATGGCGGTAGAAAGTTTCTTGACGGTACGGCGCATCTGTTCTGCCTCATCGGTGCGCTCGGTCAAAGCTACCTGCACGTCCAGCGTATGTGCGCCACCCTCCACCTGTTCGCGGGCGATGGTCATCAACCCATCGTAATCATCAGCCAATAGCAGTTGCCGTACCTTCTTGCTACCGGTGCTGTTCACCCGTTCGCCAACTAGCATCGGAGGCGGGTTTTGTAACAAGGAGGTGGCGCGAATACCGCTCGAAACCAGCGGTTCGGCTTGAACCTTACGCGCTGGCTTTTCATGTCCCCACACCTGTTTTGCCAGTTCGGCGGTATAGTCAGGGGTAGAACCGCAGCAAGTACCAACGATATTAATACCCAATTCTTCTACAAATTCCTTCAGGATTTCCGCCATCGGTACAGCCTGAAGCGGGTAAACGGTGCGCCCTCTTTCATTAATCGGCAATCCGGCGTTGGGCAAGCAACTGAGCTTAATTTTGCTGTGTTCGCTCAGGTAGCGCAGCGGTTCGCGCATCAGGTCGGGACCAACGGCGCAATTAAGCCCGATAATATCGGCGCGTAAACTCTCCAGCGTAACCATGACGGCGGCAATATCCGTACCTAACAACATTCGCCCGTTACCGTCCAGCACCGAAACCTGTGCTTGAATCGGCGCCCATTTTCCGGTTTGTAGAATGGCTTCACGAATCCCGAAAATCGCCGCTTTAACCTCCAGAATATCCTGTGAGGTTTCAATCAGCAACACATCCGCGCCTCCTTCGATTAGGGCTTTGCTCTGCTCGGCGTAAGTCTCTTTAAGTTGGTCGAAAGTAACGCCGCCTAGTGTAGGGTCTTCTGAGGAAGGCAAAAAACCGGTAGGTCCGATACTTCCGGCGACAAAGCGCGGGCGTGAGGGGTCGGCAGCGGTGAAGCGGTCCGCAACGCGGCGTGCAATTTGAGCGGCGTGAAAATTGATTTCGTAGGTCAGATGACCAAGTTTATATTCGTCTAGTTTTATGCGGCTACCGGTGAAACTATTGGATTCTACTACATCCGCGCCTGCCGAGAAATAAGCGGAATGGATTTCTTCGATAACATCAGGGCGAGTTAAGACCAGATATTCATTGCAACCGTGATACTGTTCTCCGCCGTAATCATCGGTGGTTAAGTTGCGTTCCATCAATTGTGTACCCATCGCGCCATCGTAAACCAACACACGCTTTTCCAGTTCCTGCATAAAGCGGGAAGCCTGATACTTTTCCGGGCTGCCGAATGGATTAAAAATCTGGTTGCTCAATCCGTTATCCTCCTAATCGCAAAAAACCCTCCGTATATACCGGAAGGTTTACAAGTTCCCGCGCTATTACACGGGCTTCTATCTTTCCCTACCGGGCTGGACTTAGCACCTTGCCGATAGCGACAGGTTGCTAGAGGTTCGGCGTGCCAGTTCACTCCCCTCTTCTTGATAGTGCAAGATATTTGCTATTTTCCCTATCAAAACCATACTAACATACTCGTTAATCAGGGTCAAACCGCCCTAAAAGTTGCCCTAGCCTTGATGAGAACCTACCGGAATACCACCGTCTTATTCCCATTAACCAGCACGCGGTGTTCGATGTGGTATTTTAGCGCACGGGCGAGAACGAGGCATTCGCTATCCCTGCCCAATGCCACCAACGCTTCGGGGCTGTTGCTGTGATCCACGCGGACGACTTCCTGCTCGATAATCGGACCTTCATCCAAAGCGTTGGTGACATAATGTGCGGTTGCGCCTATGAGCTTCACGCCACGGGCATACGCCTGATGATACGGGCGTGCGCCCTTAAAGCTTGGCAGAAACGAATGGTGGATATTGATGCAGCGTCCCGCCATGTTGGATACTAGCATCGGCGAAAGCACTTGCATATATCGCGCCAGTACCACCACTTCTGCCTGAGCTTGCTCCAAATGCTCCCACACTTTGGCTTCTTGCGTTTGCTTATCTCCCTTCACAACTGGCACATAAATAAAGGGGATTTTGTACCACGTGCAAAGCTCCCGCAAATCTTCGTGATTTGAGATAACACACGGGATTTCGATTGGTAGAGCGCCTGTGGAATAGCGATGCAGCAAGTCGTTCAGGCAGTGACGGTATTTAGAAACCAATATCACCACACGCGGCTTGATAGAGGTATCGGCAATCTGCCATTCCATACCAAAGTGGTGCGCTACCCCCACCCCGAATTTCTGTTTCAACGCCTTATAGCCGCATGAGTATTCGCCCAATACGAATTCGGAGCGCATAAAGAAACGTCCGGTGGAGGGGTCTCCAAATTGGGCTGACTCGATGATAAACCCATCGTTTTCGGTCAAGAATCCGGCAACGGCGGCAACAATGCCCGCTACATCATGGCAGGAAAGGGTAAGGATGTAGTGATTACTCATATATTCCACTATTTTTACCATATAGCAGCATTATAATGATTTCAGCCAATAATTAAAGAGGACGGGTGCAATACCCGCCCTGCTTCAAAGCCATTATGAAAGGCTTTTGGTTACAGAACTGAACATATTTCCAATCTGAGGTCCTAGAAAAACCAGTATAACGATTATCACGATTACTATTAGCATCAAGACCAAAGCATATTCCACCAGACCTTGCCCTTGTAACGGGTGCCGCAATCTGGCTTTCTTGTTAACAGTTACCCTGTTTTTTATCAAACCCGGTAATTTTATCATGTTAATATAGCTCCCTCTTGTTAAAGCATACAGCTAAATCTAGGAAATTTGGACTATGCTGAAGGGAAAGGCTGTCTTGCCGTTCCTGGGAGAATATTGCACGGAATTTGAGACAAGCTACACTTGACTCTTAGGTAAATTTTACTCTATCAGGAATATTAAAAAAAGGTCATAGCCCGATTGTACTATATCAGCAATCAAAACTTAATGCCAAATTATCACTTTTTCTGGCAATCCCCTCCTTTCCAAGGTATTATTAGGCTGAATATTTACAATTTACCATTAGTTTTTACCTTAAAATTTACCTTTATTCTATAAACTAGCTTGTGGTATTTGTAACTATTTTTTTCGGATTATAAAAACTGTCTTTTAACGTTAGCGCATTTTCAAATCGAAACCTTTGAGTATTTCAATGGAGTAAAATTATGGAAAACACGATGAGAAGCCCCGAAGTATTTTCAAATATTGACCGGATGGTGCATGCTTGGGCAGGGCGTTTTAATATGGGTATATCCCCTTCCGCTCTTATGCTGGCATATTTGGATTGGCTGGTGCATCTTGGTACTTCTCCCGGCAAACAAGCAGAATTATTAGATAATATGCAGCGCAATATGCAGCGTCTTATGCTCTACGCTTCACATTCTGCCGACCCTAATGCAGAACCGGTTATCAAGCCTCTTCCACAAGATACCCGGTTCAATGGCGCAGAATGGCAAAAATGGCCCTTTAACCTCTACTCCCAAACTTTTCTAATGACCGAACAATGGTGGCATTATGCCACTACTGGTATTCCGGGTGTCTCGCGGCATAATGAAGATTTCCTTTATTTCGCGGCAAGGCAATTGCTGGACACGGCATCGCCCTCAAATTATGTGGCTACCAACCCTGAGGTGCTAAAAACTACTATGTTGGAAGGTGGCGCTAATCTGGTAAAAGGAACTTCAAATTTTATAGAGGATTGGCAGCGCACCCTACAGGGACAGAAACCGGCAGGCGCGGAAAAATTCAAAGTTGGTAAAAATGTGGCGATTACGCCCGGTAAAGTTATTTATCGCAACCGCCTTATAGAGTTAATTCAGTATTCGCCAACCACCCCTAATGTTTATGCCGAACCTGTGTTGATAGTACCGGCTTGTATCATGAAGTATTACATCCTTGACCTTTCACCTCAGAATTCAATGGTGAAATATCTGGTTGACAACGGGCATACTGTGTTTCTCATTTCGTGGAAAAATCCTGAAGCGCACGACCGCGACCTTAGTATGGAGGATTACCGCACCTTGGGCATTATGGCAGCCCTTGATGTAGTTTCAGCGGTTGTTCCTGATCGTAAAATTCATGCTTTAGGCTATTGTATCGGCGGTACTTTTCTGACAATCGCGGCTTCGGCAATGGCGCGAGATGGGGATGACCGCTTACAAAGTGTTACCTTATTGGCTGCTCAGACCGATTTTACCGAAGCGGGCGAATTGATGCTCTTTATTGATGAGGGACAGGTAAATTATCTTGAAGATATTATGTGGAATCAGGGCTATCTTGACATAAAGCAGATGGCAGGAGCATTCCAGTTATTGCGTTCTAGCGATTTAATTTGGTCGCGTATGATTAATGAGTATTTGCTTGGACATGCTGAACAACTAAATGATTTGATGGCATGGAATACTGACGGTACGCGCTTGCCGTATCGTATGCACTCTGAATACTTGCGTAGTCTTTTCTTGAACAATGCTCTTTTTGAAGGACATTTCAAAGTTGGTGACCGTCCGATTGTGCTAAGCGATATTCGCGCTCCCATCTTTGCAGTAGCTACCAGCAAAGATCATGTTGCGCCGTGGCGCTCGGTATATAAACTAATGCTACCGGTGGATACGGATGTTACCTTTGTACTGACCAGTGGCGGGCATAATTCTGGCATTGTTAGTGAACCGGGTCATGCGAACCGTTCTTATCAAATAGCCACTCGCTACTCCACAGATAAGTATGTTGACCCTGATATTTGGCAAGCAGTTACTCCGGTTCAAAAAGGTTCATGGTGGTCTACTTGGCAAGCTTGGTTGGGAGCGCATTCGAGCGGTAAGGTCGAACCGCCCTCGATAGGCGCAGGGGGTCATTACCCCGTGCTTGCCGATGCGCCCGGCACTTATGTATTGCAACAGTAGCTATATTTATAGCAAGAAAACCGGGGGTTTTGCCCGGTTTTTTCATTTTCATGAATTTTGGTTGATAACGTATCCTTCTCTAACTAGAGATATATCTTGAAGGATATTCTGATACAGATAAGGGCAAAAACGCTAAATACTGAATTAAATATTTTGGCTTTAGGTGTGAAATGAGAAGAATAAAAATCCATCTTCCCGGCTTTATCGGAGGCTTTATTTTGTTGTTAGTGTGGGGGCTAATCGGGTTTAGCTCTCGCCCGAATCCCACCCCTGTAGTGGCTAATTTCGGACAGGGTGCGATTTTTATCGCTTTACCGGCATTATTGGGCATTTGGGGCGCATGGCGTTCTATTAAAAAGCCGGTTATGGGCGGTTTTGTGCAACTATTGTTGGGGTTGCCGGGGGCTTATTTTTGGTCACAGGCACAACTCTATATAATTTTCGAGAAAAAAGACGGATTGCTAGAAGCCTCGCTGGCTACTGTTGGCGCAACTCTGTTTTTAGTAGGTGGCTTTTTGTCGTTGCGGAGCAACCGGAATCGGGTAGAATAGCGATTCCGGTTAATGCTGAATTTCACAGATAGAGCGGTCTGGTGGGAGCAGCTATAGCGGTAGGGTCTTTTCGCCATAGTTCAGGGTCAGCGTCAATATATATTTCTATTTCGTTGTCGTCCGGGTCTAAAAGGTAAATGCTCTTTGTGACGTAATGATCGCTCATCCCCAAAATTCTCACGCCTGCACTTTCCAATTCTTGCTTGGCGGCTTTCAACTCCTCAAGGGTGTCGCCCACTTTCAAGCCAATATGATACAATCCGGCGCGATACCCCCGCGCTGCCGCCGGAACTTGTGCGCCTATTTCGATGAGCAGCAATTCATGGTGAGTGCGCCCGGTGGTAAACATCGCCGCTTGCGGCATCTCGATTTTTATTTGAGGAAAGCCTAAAACCCCTCCATAAAACTGCACCGATTTCTCAAGGTTACGTACAAAAAACACTACATGTCCAAGCTCTTTAACTTGCATAGCTTTATCCTCATTTATATATGGCGTACAGTGTATTGCTATCGCGATTACTTTTCAATATAAATCAAACACTAGAAACCCGGCTTTTTCTCACCTGCTAATTTGAGTATTTCACCAGTTGATAACGCGCAATTGCCCTTTTTAATATAGAAGAAGCGACCCAAACCGAGCCGCTCCTATCAATGTCTCGGTATTTTATTTTATAGAGCCAAACTTAGACGGCAGCCGCATCCTGTTGTACTGCTTCTAGCTCAAGTTCAATACTGACCTTATCGCTCACTACTACGCCGCCGGCTTCAAGTACCATATTGAAATTAATTCCAAAATCCTTACGGCTAATCTTGGCTTTAGCGGTGAAAGCAGCCCGATGCCCACCACCATAAGGAGCGGTGGCAGTGCCTAGAAATTCTACATCGAACACTACTTCATTGGTAATTCCGTGAATGGTCAGGTCGGTAGTTACTTTGAACTCATTCTCACCAGATACCTCAACCTTCTTGCTTTTGAGGGTGAGGGTCGGGAACTTTTCCACATCAAAGAAATCAGGTGACTTCAGGTGAGTATCTCGCGTTTCCTCGCGGGTATCAATGCTGGTAGCATCTGCGCTGGCATCTACGGAAGCAGCTTCTGGATTTGCAGGGTCAAATTCGATGGTGCCGGATACAGCCCCGAAACGTCCGCGCACAGTGGAAATCATCAAGTGTTTTACAGCAAAGGTAGCATTTGTATGCGAACTATCAATTGCCCAAATCATAGTGTCTTATCTCCTTAGTTTATTTAAAGGCTTATATTATGTTTGCTGCTTAACTAGCAGTATTACTTACTATTACATAGTAACTATACAAAAGTAAGTTAATAATGTCAAGTAGAGAATTGTTAGAATTTTGTTAATTTATGCTGACTTTGCCATATGTAAGAGGTTCTACTACCTCTTTATAAATGCTGAATCCTCGTTGTAGGTAGTTGTTAAGGGCGTATTTACCGTCCAGCGTGCAGGTATGCAGCCACACTCGTTCTGTTTGTGCTTCCCATGCGCGTTGTACGCCAAAGCTCAAAAGGTGTTTGCCGATGCCGCGTCCGTGAAATTGAGGAATTAGCCCAAAATAGACGATTTCAGTTTCCAGTTCGCTTGTTTCGCGTGCCAGTTCGATATATCCGGCAGGCGTGCCACAATAATACGCCACCCAAATGGCAATATTGGGCGAGGCAAGGTACTCATGCAATTGGCGGTCTGTCCAACTCAAGCGGTCAATCCATTGGTAATCGCGCCCAACCGTGCCATACAGAAAGCGGTAGAACGCTGGCAAAGGTTCGCAAGCTTGCACAATTGTTAGCTGTGGGTTCTCGCTGAAGCCGGGAATAAGCTCATCCGCTTTCAGCATTTGCAGATAGGTTGTTATGACGGGCTGTTTTTCCATTTTGCTCACTGTCTATTGGTTTTTACGATTTGTTGGCAAGCTATTTTAGCAGATTGATGATTCCAATGGCATTTATCTCGCTTTGTAATTTATTGTATAAGGAAGTGCCATACTCTTGGCATATGTTATAATTATGTACTAAACAGGTTTTTTTGATAAACCTGAATATTGGATAAGATGAGGTTACTTTTTACTTGAACGATATATTGAAGAACACACAAAACCCGGAGAGCGTTTATCGTCCTCCCGAATTAACTACTAGCATAACTCCCCTTGCCGATCTAACTCCACCACAGATTGTGGCAGAACTGGATAGATTTATTGTGGGTCAGGACAAAGCCAAACGTGCTGTTGCTATTGCCTTACGCAATCGCTATCGCCGTTTGCGTCTGAGCGAGGAATTGCGTGAGGAAATAGCTCCTAAAAATATTATGATGATTGGTCCCACGGGGGTAGGCAAAACCGAAATCGCCCGCCGGGTGGCGAAAATTATTGATGCGCCCTTTATCAAAGTAGAAGCGACCAAATTTACCGAAGTGGGTTATGTGGGGCGCGATGTTGAGTCAATAATTCGTGACTTGCTGGAAGCCAGTATTCAGATGGTGCGCGAGGAAAAGCTCAAGGAAGTAAACGAAAAAGCTGAAGTTGCTGCCAACGAGAAACTGGTAAACTATCTAGTGCTGCAACTTTATTACAAGGATAAAGATCGTAAGAAGCCCGCCGAACTGGAAAAGCAAATTGAGCTTGTCGAAGGTGACGATAAAAAAGATGAGCCGGAGCTTTCACCTGAAGAAAAGCGCCGCCTGAAACGCCGCCGCCGCCATGTTGCTAACATGCTAAACCAAAAGAAATTGGAAGAGCAAACCATTGAAATTGACCTTGACCATGACGGGAGCTTTGGCGGAATAATCGAATTTGTAGCCAGCATGGGTACTGATGAGCATGGAGATAGCTTTCCTGATTTTATGGAGAGTCTTGGGTCGCTTAACCGCCGCCGCACTCGTCGCCTTTCTGTTAAAGATGCGCGGCGAGTGCTGATTAACGAAGAAGCCCACAAGCTGATAGATTTCGATGAGGTCGTAGATGAAGCCTTGCGCCGTTCTGAGCAAATGGGCGTGGTATTTTTGGACGAAATTGATAAGATTGTAGGAAATGGCAACGAAACCGGTCCGGATGTTTCGGGTGAGGGGGTGCAGCGCGATTTGCTGCCAATCGTTGAAGGCTCAACCGTAATGACTCGTTACGGTTCGGTAAGGAGCGATCACATTCTTTTTATCGCGGCAGGGGCGTTCCATAACGCCAAACCTTCCGATTTGATTCCAGAGTTGCAGGGTCGTTTCCCGCTCAGGGTTGAACTGGATAGCCTCGATAAAGAAGACCTCAAGGAAATATTAGTTAAGCCTCATAATTCGCTAACCCATCAGTATATTGAATTGCTGGCTACTGAAGGCGTTAACCTCACATTTGAAGATGACGGTCTTGATGAGATTGCTTACGTTGCCAGCGAGGTCAATCGGCGCAACGAAGATATAGGGGCGCGTCGTTTACATACTGTAATGGAAAGAGTTCTGGAAGAAATTTCTTTCTGCGCCGCCGAGCGGAAGGGCGACTGCTTTGTGGTCAATCGCGAATACGTACAGCAGCAGGTGGGCGACCTAGTAGAAGATGAGGATTTAAGCCGCTATATTCTGTAGCTCCAACCTGTAATGGGCGGGGATGCTGTGACTTTTCGAAATTCATAGCCCCGCTCGTTCTACCACGTAAATTTGCTAATTATTTCTCCTGTGCTTTCAGAACGGTTCTTAGTGAAAATTAATCAGGTTCGGTAATACTTATCGACAAACTGCGGGTATGATATTTTAGATTCAAAAAAAGTGCAGTTCGCTCAAACTTTTTACTAAAAAAAGCGTAAATCCTGTATAATAAAAAGAACTTTTTTAATAATAGCGGTGTGCTACAAATTCATCAACTCTTGTCTTGTAGCTAACCTTGTGGAGTGTTTAATAACTTGGATACTGGTTCCATATTCGGGCTGTTGGCGATTGTATTGCTGGTCAGCGCTAACGGCTTTTTCGTAGCGGGAGAGTTTGCACTTGTAAAGGTGCGTTCTACTCGCATTGACCAGCTTGTGGCAGAAGGAAAACGTTCCGCTCTATTAGTTCAATCCGAATTGAATCGGCTTGACAATTACATTGCAGCAACTCAACTTGGTATTACGCTGGCAAGTCTCGCCCTAGGCTGGGTTGGCGAACCGGTACTGGCACATTTGCTCGAACCTCTCTTTATCGGGATTGCAGGAGAGGCAGCAGAGCCGGTTGCACATAGTGTAGCAATTGCGATTGGTTTTGCTCTAATCACCTGTTTTCACATCGTGCTTGGCGAGCTTGTGCCTAAATCCATTGCCCTGCAACGAGCGGAAAACGTGGCTTTGTTTGTATCCAGACCGCTTTATATTTTTGCTTTAGTCTTCAGACCGTTTATTATTTTCATGAACGGGGTTGCCAGTATGGTGGTGCGGTTACTGGGCTTGTCGCTTTCTAACGAACACGCCTCGGTACACTCAGTAGAGGAACTGGAAATGCTCGTAACTCAAAGTCGAGAAGCGGGGGTGTTGGATCGGCAGGAAGAAAAATTACTAAGGCGCGTGTTTGATTTCGGTGACAAAACGGTCAATCAGATAATGATGCCGCGCACCGAGATTGTCGGTGTCTCTAAAGATAGCACACTCGAACAGCTAGTAGAAATGGCTGCTGACGAGAGATATACTCGTTTCCCGGTTTATGATAAAACTCTTGATAATATTATTGGCGTAATCCACGTTAAAGACCTTTTCCCGCTTTTACGTAACCGGATGTTGGCTGCACCTTTTAACCTGTTGAATGTTATGCGCCCGGTTTTAAAAGTGCCGGAAACAGTGCTGGTCGAAGATTTGTTAACTCAGATGCAATCTAAGCAGGCTCATTTAATCGTAGTTATTGACGAATATGGCGGCACTGCGGGTATTGTCACGATGGAAGATATTATGGAAGAAATCGTTGGCGAGGTGCAGGACGAGTTCGATACCCGCGAGGAAGGGGCGCGTTTGGAAGTAGAATTATTGTCCGATGGTTCTAGTTCGGTGGATGGGCTTATGGCGTTGCCCGATTTTGCAGAACGCTTCGGAGTAGAATTTGAAGAAACCGATTACGAAACCATCGCCGGTTTTGTGTTTGGTGAACTGGGTCGTACCGCTGGTATTGGCGATGAAATTTCATTAGGGCAATATAACCTCCGGGTGGAGGAAATGGACAATCTGCGAATTGCCCGTTTGAAAGTCGAGCCGTTGGAAACTCACTTAGAATTAGATGAGAAGCCCTCCGATTCGATGCAAGAATTATCTAAAAAGGCTAATACTGACAAGCTGAAAGATTCCCAGAACAGCAAAGTGGCTTAATTCTGATACTTATTAAAGTGGCAAGAGAGAATAAATATGGCATTGATCTGTCCTACCTGCAAAGGTGCTGTTAATGAAGATGATGCATATTGCGCTACCTGTGGGCAATCTCTAGTAGGACCCAGAGCGCCAAATTTAATGTTGAGAGAAATGCCGATTGCTCCTTCTAATCAGTTAGAAGCTCCTGAGCAACTTGCAGCGTTGGAATCGCCCGATACACCGTCAGAACCGCTCACTCTTGGTTCTTTCGCCGATTTAATACCGCCGCCCGTTGCACAGGAGAGGGTTGCCATGCTTGAAAGTTGGTTATGTCCCCAGTGCAAAACTGAGAATCGGACTGCCGATGAATATTGCGAAAGCTGCGGCGCGTTAAAGGTTAAAACTGGGCTACCGGAAATTGAACAGGCTACTTTGTCAGAGACTTTATTATATCCACAACCAACCGTAAAGATGCTGGAAGGTAGCGGCGTTAGGTTGGGTTGGAGGTTGCATAGCGCCGGCAACACCAACGAGGGTATTGCTCGCCGCGGCAATGCTGACGAGGATAGCATCTTTATGTTGGAAACTCGCCGTATGTACGAAGCTCACCCGGAAAGCTTTGGTTTTTACATGGTAGCAGATGGGATGGGTGGTCAAGCAGCCGGCGAGGTTGCCAGTAAAAGTGCAATCCAAACGGTTTCTTCCATTGTAATATCCGAGCTACTTTTTCCATGGCTAGATGGTCAGGCTGTGAGCAAGGAAAAAATTAGTGAGGTGCTACATCGAAGCATGATAGAGGCGCATTTGCGTATCCGCCAGTATAATGCTACCCACAATTATGACTCCGGTACTACCGCAACGCTTTGTTGTGTGGTGGATAATTTGGTGGTGGTGGCTAATGTGGGTGATAGCCGTACTTACCTGTGGCGGCTCAAACCGGAAACAACCGCAGACGCGCCTACACAACGCCTCTCTCCAATTTCTGCCAGCGCCAAAACCCAGAAATTGGCTAAACCCGGTTCTGCTTCTTCCACGCCTGCCTCTGAATTAATGCGGCTTGCGCGAGTTTCTCGTGACCAATCGTTGGTTGAAGACCTAGTGCAGCAGGGGCTACTTACTCGCGATGAAGTTTATACCGACCCTCGCCGTAATGTGGTTTTACATGCGCTTGGCTCGCCGGAAGAAATTATTGTAGTTGATACCTATGACCGCACCCTTTATACGGGCGATAAACTACTCTTGTGTTCGGATGGGTTATGGGAAATGGTTAGAGACCCTGCGATTGAGAAGATTTTGGGCAATGAAAAAGATTTGCCCCAAACTGTCGAGCATCTTATCCAAACAGCTTGTCAGAATGGCGGGCAGGACAACGTTAGTGTTATCATAGTAGAAGCTATTTACAGTTAATAAGGATGGGTCATGAACTGCCCTAACTGCGGTGTTAAAGTTTCGCCGAAAGATGATTTTTGCGACAATTGCGGAGTTGTTCTTAATGTAATGGCGGGTAGCCCTATGATTCCGCCTTCAAATAAGGCTGCTATTCCGGCTGTGGTTTCTGCTGCTGGATTACAGTGCAAAAACTGCGGGAAAATGCCCAATCCCGGAGACGATTTTTGTGAAAATTGTGGGGCGCAACTCTCCAAAAATGGAGTGGTCAATTCTGCAAGCGGCGGGCAAGCTCCCGTAGCACAAAAAGCTGTATCAGGCACAACCGGCTCTGCGCGTCCGCCTTCTGGTCGTGTCTCCAGACCGATAACCAAATGCCCCAGTTGTTCCGCCCCATTGCAGGAAGCCGACCGCTTCTGTCGCAAGTGCGGTTTTAACTTTGTGGGTGCGGGCTTGATAACCAGCAGCAAGCTTTCAACCAATTCTCCGCATCTTACCACACAGGAAGCGCCTCGCACCGAACTGCGCGAAGGTATGATGTTGGGTGAAAACGGCAAATATCGCGTCACACGCATGGTCGGTAAAGGCGGTATGGGCGCGGTCTTTCTGGCGGATGATACCATCCTGAAGCGACAGGTAGTTATCAAGGCTCTGTTACACAGTGATGACCCCGACCTAGTAGCTGCTAGTATCAAAGAGCGTGAGTTTCTCGCTGCTGTCAAGCATCACGGAATAGTTTCCATCTACGATTTTTTTAACATCGGCACCGAAGGCTACATCGTGATGGAATTTGTGAATGGGCGTACTCTCTATCAGATTATGGAGCAGCAAAACCGCCCCTTTGACCCGGCTACAGCGGTTCGCTATATTATTGAGATTCTGTCTGCCTTTTCGTATTTGCACAAATTAGGTTTGATTTATTGTGACTTCAAGCCTCAGAATGTGATAGTCGAAACGCTCAAGGATGGTTCCCAAACCGTTAAGCTGATTGACCTAGGTACGGTAATTAAATACGAGCTAGACCCTGAAGCGGTTTATGGTACAACCGGATTTTACGCCCCCGAAGCGGTAGATCATCCCTCTCCCCAAACCGACCTGTACACCATTTGCCGTTCGCTGGCGTGGATGGTTACATGGATGGATTTGAACAAACCACAGTATGGTATGCCTCCAATAGATGCTTTCCCGGTGTATAAATCCCTACCTTCTTTGTACTACCTCTTGTATCGTGGTACGCATCCTGAACCGGCGCGTCGTTTCCAGAGCGCCGATGAACTCAATGACCAGCTAAATGGGTTGCTTCGGATTCTGGAAGGGGGCAAACCCGGCGTTCCAGTACGTAGTAAGTTATTTGCGTCTGGTTCGCTCTACCAGACCAATCGGTTGGATGCGGAAGGTTATACCCTATTGGATGAAAGCGACATTGCTATTGATTTCTTGCGTCAGGGCGATATGGCAATGATGCGCGGAGATTTGCAATCGGCAGAGCGGATTTATAACGAGGCGGTAGGGCGCAACCGTGACAGCGTGGATGCCCATTTGCGTTTGGCAGAAGTTTCCATCGAACAAAAGAAGTATGGAGAAGCCAAAACCCAACTGGATGTGGTGTACGGAAAAACAGGCTTTAATTGGAAAGCGATTTGGCTTAGCGGGCGTTTGCTGGAGGTGCAGGAGAATTATCCGGCTGCTTGCCAGACTTATATGGAAGTGGCAAAGCATCTACCCGGTGAACTGCCCCCCCAACTGGCGCTTGCGCGGGTTCAACTCGCGATGGGCGATATTTCCGCCGCTCTCGACAGTTATAATCTGGTGATGACTACCGATTTGGACAACACCGATGCTATTTTCGGAGCGTGCGAAGCGACACTGAAACAACACCGATTTGACGATGCGGCACGTATTCTCGAACGGGTAAATGAAAATTCTTCATGGTATATCGAGGCACGTTTACAAATCTGCCGTGTTCTTCTTTATCGCAAACCGCAAAGCGGTCCTGAAGATTTGGCTGTTGCTTCCGAATCGTTGAGACGACTCAGCCAGTTGGGGGTGGATACTCCTGACTTTTTGCTAGTTATGGCAGATTTTTACCGTCGCGCTGCTGAGTTAGCGACTGAAAACAAATTGCCCTCTCAATTTTCCTTACCGCACCAACCTTTATCGCAAACCCCGCCCCCTACGCCATCGCGCCGAGTGTTGGGCAAATTGGCAGAGGAAAATTACCGGGCGTATTTGCATCGTGTCCCGCAAGCTCTTAACCGAGAAACGATAGTGCGAGCCAAGTTCAAGGTTGCACCGTGGCGGCTGATTTAAAGCTTAAAATTGGTTAAGCGTATTTTGAAACGAGTTGTGACTATTTGGTGTCTTATTGCGTATAATTAAAGATAGCTAAGCGCTATCATGCCATTTTCGAACTAACACCGATGAGGAGTCTCCGATGTTCGACGTTTCGGCTTACCAGAACCCATATTTGCGTACTGGCGCTTCTACTATGCAGGCAGTGGTGTCACTTAGCCTTGAAGATAGCGGGTTGGTCAAAACAGGCTCTATGCCGCTTGCGCTGAGTATAATTATTGATCGCAGCGGCTCAATGGAAGGGCAGAAGATTGAGGCAGCTAAAGATGCTGCCATTCGCATAATTCAATCGGCTGACCCTAGCACCGCTTTTATGGTAGTTACTTTTAATGAAACGGCTAATGTAATTGTCCCGCCTACTTCGGCAACCCCCGAAAGTAAAGCTCGCGCTATTGCTGCTATTCGCAATGTTTATAGCAATGGCGGCACTTGCATGTCCACTGGGTTGGCGGCGGTTGCCCGCGAAATGTCTTCCGCACAGGGACGCGCCCGTAAAATCCTGTTTCTGACGGATGGCAAAAACGAGGGAGAGAAGCGCAATATCCTTGATAAAGCGGTACAACGGGTTAAAGAAGCCGATATTGAGGTTAGCGCGTGGGGTATGGGAGTGGATTGGGATGAAGACGAGCTAAAATATATTGCCAATGAGACAAAGGGCAGCGCCGATATAATCCCATCTCCAGACCAGATTGCCGGAGCTTTTGGTTTTGCCTTTTCCGAGATGCAAAAAATTACCGCTACCAACGTGCGGTTAAATCTTTGGACACCTGTGGGCGTAACCATTAAATCGGTGCAACAGGTTTATCCCAGTATTTTGCCTTTGACAGGCACTCCAAACCCTGATAGCCCCAGGATTACCGAGTTTAAACTTGGTTCGTTTGGGCGCGATGAAAAGCGGGATTATGTAGTAGATTTAACTATACCCACTTACACACCGGGTCAGCAATTTTTGATGGCGCGTCCAAGTTTGTTGTATTACGTAGCCGGACAGGGTGATATTGAGGAGAAAACCGATAAAAAAGGCTGGATATTCGCCCAATGGACAGATGACCCGGTAGAATCCTCTAAAATCGAGCGGCATGTAGCGCATTACACCAATCAGAGCGAGCTTAGCAACATTGTTGAAGAAGGTCATAAAGCGTTGGCGCAGGGTGACAACGAGCGTGCCACCCAATTACTGGGTCGGGCTTTGCAATTGAGTGAGCAAACTGGCAACGAAAATATGACCCAAATGCTCAAGAAAATCGTTACCAATGAGCCGAATGGTACGGCACGGTTGAACAAAGCTGCCAGCGCCGTTGACCTCAAGAGTGTAGCGGTTAATAGTGGCAAAACCAGTCGCTTGAAGTAAAAATCTGACAGGAATGTATAAGTTACTAAGGGGGGAAAAATGAGCGTAAAATGCCAGCAATGCAGCCGTGAAAACCCTGATGACGTGGAATTTTGCGAGAATTGTGGCGTACAACTTCCGGTGAGCGTACCGGCAAGCGGAGTAATTGCCGCCTCAGTCGCTATACCTGCTCCTACTCCGGTTTCAGATATTCTGATTTGTCCCAATTGTAAAGCGCCATTTACCATCGGCGATGTTTTTTGCTTCAATTGCGGTTATGATTTAACCAAACAACACGCCATACCCGCCAGTTCGGTTCAAGTTGCTCCGGTAGTAGCCCCGCAACCAGCTTCTGCCGTGAAAAATAACGCACAACCAGATATTAGCGCGGATGATTTTGAGAAAATGCTTGTGAGCGGTGCGCCGCTGCCTGCCGTAGAGGCTGCCGAACCAACCCCTGTAGCGGTTGCGGTTCAACCTGCTTCGGGTTTTGCCGCCGTAGCTGTACAGGAGGTAGCTGCGCCTGCCAAAGCCGCCGGAAATTTAACTCTCACAATTTCTGGTCCCTATGGCGTGGCAACTGTTATTTACATAGGTCGTGAGTTGTTATTAGGACGGCAGGATATAAAAACTCGAATTTTCCCGGATGTAGCGCTGGATGATTCTGCTAGTTCTCGCCGCCATCTTTCTATTTGGCGAGAGGCTGGAGATGAACAATTTTACGCACAGGATTTAGAAAGCTCAAACGGTACCCTTCTAAATGATGCGGATATGCCACCGGGTGAGCCGGTGCTACTCAAGAATGGAGATGTGATTAAAATCGGTACTCGCTATAATATTCAAATCGCAATAGCTTAATTTATGTTTCCGGGTGGAGGTAAAAAGGAAGCACAGGATAGGGCGGAAGCCGTTTCTAGGCGGCGCAATCTGGCGGCAGCGCAAGTAACCGACCTTGATTCGGCATTGGCGGAAATTCGGATAAGCACAGAACTAGACGCGCCCTATTACCGCCCTTCCGAACTGGATAGCCTGAAAAAACTGGTGGAGCGCGGTCAGCTTATGCTGGACGACCTTTTCAAAGAAGTGGCACAGATGACCGTTTCCAGTGTCGGAGAACGTATAACTGAGCAAGAAGCTTATATGCTGGTGCAACCTGCTTTGCGTATTGAAGCGAAAGCTGCCGAAATGCGCCAGCAATTACAGCGAGCCACCGACCTAAAAAAGAAACTGGATCGTTCCCGCCAGAATGTTGACCAAAGCCTTGATAATGTGGAAAAGAAACGACTGAACGTTGATTCGGCGCTGGCGAACGCTCGTTCAGTAGTGGAACAAATGGGGTTAGCACACGCCGAAAAATACCCCGAAACCAGCGCAGCTTTGCTAACCTCAGAGCGAGAAGCATCGGCAGCGACTCAGCTTATTATTGCGGCTCGTCAGTCTAACCAGCGTTCGGTTTTTCATGAGGCGCTGGATTTGTGCCAACGTGCCGATTCCATGCTTGATTCGGCTATGACCAAACTCGATAGTATCAAACTGGCGGGAAAAGAATTTGAAAAGGCTGCCGGGGAAGCTGAACAAACGCTGCAAAAAGCTCTTAGCCGGTTACAGGAAGTAAAAAACGAACTTGACAGTCTTACCCCTGTTATCAAAATTGACCCTAACACCTATTTATTTGATGCGATTCAACGCATAGGTGAAGCGCGTAGAGCTACTAAAGCAAACCCTCCCCAAGACCTCACTTGCTATCGGCTTTCGGTAGAAGCCCTAAATTTGCTGGAAGATGGGTTACAGCGTGCTGTTCAAGAGGCTAACCGGTTTAAAGAGCTACAGGCTAACTCGCGGAGTCTGGTTCAGCAGTTGCAGCAAGCTGTTATCAGCCTGCGGGTAACTATAAATGAAAAACAGGCAGTTCCGGTACGCGCCAGCGAATTTTATTCTAAAGCCAAAGATGCGCGTGACCGGCTGGTTCAAATAAATATAGACTCTCTGAGCCTGACCGAGCTTGAAGAACTGGCTTCCTCTGTTTCTTTTGCCCTTAAACTGGCAGAAAGGGGACTCGCTCTGCTGGTTTAAATCTTGAGAATTACTACTGTCAAATTCCCCTTTTTATGGTAGTATTATTTTTACAAAGATTACAATATATCTTGTAAAAATCGTACTATATTTGCCAAGTTTTATCTTCGTTACCTACTGCATAAATCTGACTTGGAAAGGCATGTAACCAGAGCAAATGAACAAGTTGTTGCGCTGGCTTGAATTGTGGAAAGCCAACATTTTTTTTAAATTGCTCAGCGGTTTTTTTGTTACCAGCCTTTGTATTATTATCATTGCTATCTTCGGAATTTCTGTGAGAGTAAACCTGATAGATAATTTGAATCAGGTCTATTCTTCACAAATTGAATTCAGTAATGCACATGATCTGATACATTATACTGATAATTTAGGGAGTCAACTTAGTCGTATAAGAGTTGACATAAATACAATCAACCGTACTAATGAGCTAAGATTAACCAATTCTGCTCAATCTTCTATAGTTATTTCTCTTCTTAATGGCTATGTGGTGGATTATAAAGGGCAACGAGTTCAGATTGATGCAACCATCCAGCAGATTCAGGCTTTGTTAGACAACTTTTCCTTGAAGGATTTGCAATCCTCAGAGTTTCGACAAATAGCGCGTGGCGTGCTTAGCGATTTGCAGACTCTTATGACGGATTTAGATCGGGTTATAGAATTGAGCGTAACTAATCAACTTGAATTGGCTCGTAATCTATGGACTCAGACAGATATAGAACTAAACAACGTAACCACAAAAATATCTGAATTTCATGATGCGGTAACGAAAATTCAAGCCAATGTTCAGGTGCGAAATACCGAGATAGTCAGGCAAGCCAGCCTATACAAGGAAACCGCCTTGTGGGTTTTATTATTTGCTAGTCTTTTAGCCATAACGCTGGCATTGGGACTTGGTACAGGTTTCAGCTATTTATTTACACGTCCTGTTCTGACTCTTAAAGAGCGTCTCAAGGGTTTAGCAGAAGGTGACTTGGTTACTTCACTGGAAATCATCAATCGGGATGAATTTGGAGATTTGGGCAAAACCTACAATGACACAATCCAGCGTCTTGCCGAATCCTATAGCCAATTACAGGAAAAATCCATCCAGATTAGCGCATCTTCAGCAATGATTGCGTCTGCCAGTCGCTTTTCATCAACTTCCAGCAATGAACAAGCTGAAGCGGTGCTGAAAGTTACCCTGACAATCGAGGAGCTAAATCATACTGCCGGAGAGATTGCCGAATCAGCCTCACTGGTGGTGAAAGCGGCTGAAGAAGCTTTGGTAGATGCGGGCGAAGGTCAGACTACTTTAAAGGAAAGCATTAACAGTATAAATCAGCTAAAACTGAAAGTGCAGGATATTGCTGAGAAAATTCTAGCACTGAATGAGCGTTCACAGCGTGTAGGTCATATAATTGAGCAGATTACCGGAATTGCCGACCAAACCCATTTGCTGGCTCTAAATGCTGCCATCGAAAGCGCCGCAGCGGGAGAAAGCGGTAAACGCTTTGCGGTAGTAGCGGCTGAAGTTAAAAAACTGGCAGAACGCAGCCGTGCCGCTACCCGGGAGGTTCAAGAAGCGCTAACCGAAATCCAATACGCTACTGCTGCCAGCGTTATGTCCACGGAACAGGGTATGAAACAGGCGGAATACGGTGTGGCGTTGGCGCATCGTTCCGGCGATGCTAATGAGAATATAATTCAGCAAATTGACCGAACAGCCCAATTATCCAATGCTATTTCTTTGGCAACTCAGCAACAACGTAGCGCCAGCGAACAAGTAGTGGCAAGCATGCGGCAAATAGCCCTAGTAATTGAGGATGCGGCTGCCTCTGCGGTTCAGAATAGCAAACTGGCAGCCTCTCTAGATGAAGTAGCTAAAGCTATGAAGCAACTTACTAGCCAATTCAAAATACGACTTGCTGAAACGGGTAGCGGCGGCATCTCATCAACAAATGTCAATATACCCGGTTTGGAATCAGAAGATGAGGAAATTTCTTATCATGATAAATTGGATACTTCTTCACTCAAACCGGAAGGGGTATAATTAAAGTGAGCATGCAAAGTGAAGAATTTACTGAAGCAGAACTCCTTGCCCTTGAGTTAGAGAAACGCATCAATGAGCGTGCAGGGCAAATCTCCCCTGAACCGGATGTGACTCTGCTAACTTTTTACCTTGGCGATGAATGGTTTGGAATACTGCTAGAGCATATCAAAGTGGTATCGCGGATGCTGGAAGTAACACAAGTTCCGGGCGCATCAACATACATATTGGGAGTAGTCAATTATCGGAGCGCAATATATCCCTTGATTGATTTGCACAAAATGTTTGAATTGATTCCTTCACTGCCAACTCGTGCCAGTCGCATAGTAATAATCAATCATGAAAGCGACCCATTCGGGGTGCTGGTTGACTCGACTACCGAAGTTAAGCATGTACGCCAAAGTGGATTGAACAAACAGGTAGAGAGCAGTTCTGGTATCAGCAACTATATTAATGCTGAAATCAGTCTTGACGGTAAATTGCTTGGGGTTTTAAATATAGAAGCAATATTAAGAATTGTAGCCGATGAAGATTAGGCGTAATCTAACGAAATGAGTTGGTAAGTTTGCCTTCTGAATTTCCTTCTTTTTCCAAAGGGCTAAATGAGTTATTGCTAAATGGCGCTGCCCTATCTGGCAAATCAACTACGCTCAAGCAGGTTTCTCTAATGCTTGGTTATGCCGGAAATCAACCCGTGGCGTTGCTGATGAGCCAGATTTATAACATTATTGTTTCCGATATTCAGGTGTTGCGTTCACCACAACCCAATGAAGAAGTTTTTTGGGCTGAAGTAGCATATCAGGATAGTAGATTACCCGTGTTGGAATTAGCTCGCCTGTTAAAATTACCACAGTTGGACACGCTTAACCGTTCTCGTGTCCTAGTTAGCGGCACAACCAGAGCAGGCGGTACGATTTTACAACCCTTCGGTATTGCGCTGGATGATTTGCTTACAATTCAAAACTTCCGTCTGTCCGATATTCATACTCTACCACATTGGGTAGCTCCTGCTCTCAAAGGAATTTTGATGGGAATGGTACTGGTGGAACATGAGTTTCTGCACTTGAAAGATGCACCATTGCTAGATGCTGGAATATTACAGCCGGTTAACTTGATAAGCTCAATCGAGAATAAGGCTATTGCGTTTGGCAAACCGAAATTGGATGGCGCTAATGTGGATAGAAATAAAGTTGCCCATGATACCCGTCGTCCGGTAGCTTTGATTAATCTGGCTACCCTTAAAGATATTATTTATTCAGGCAGAATGCTATGAATTTACCGCCAACAAGTTTGAAATGGGTGCTTCGTTTCAAGCAAGAAGCAGCGGCGCATTTGCAACTGCTTGAAAAGGGCTTGCGCCAAGTTCAGCCCAATATCTCTCCCCAACCTATCGAAAATACTGAACAGCTTATGGCTCTCAACCCTGAATTGCGGGAATTATTTCGCTTGAGTCATACTATTAAGGGTTCGGCGGCAATGGTGGGGCTGCAAGAAATTGCCAGTAAAGCCGAGCGACTGGAAAATAGCCTGAACAAAGTTTTAAAAAGACCCGACCTTTTTTCAGAATTGGAGAGGCAAAAATTCCTTGCTCTGATAGCAGAATTGATAAGGGAAGTAGATGAAATTGGAAAGGGATAAATTTCTACCAAAGTTCAAAGAAGAAGCTGATAAGCAACTTCTACAAATAAGCCAGCAGTTGGTTGACCTTGAGCGAGATTCGCAGAACTTGGAATTGATTAATTCCATTTTCAGAGCGGCGCACACGCTTAAAGGTAACGCTAGAATGCTGAATATTATTCCGGTTAGTAATTTAGCGCATGAAATGGAAACTATTTTCAGCGAAATGCGCGATGGCAAATTAGCTATGCGCCCCGAAACAACCGACCTGCTGTTTGAAGCGTTGGATATATTGCAGAGTTGTGTGAACGCTTCGGTTACTTCCGGCTCTACTTTACCCGATACAACTTTAATAACCGATAAACTGAAAAAGCTTTTGCAAGTTCCCTTAGCTGCTACTCATGTTCAATCGCACAATCAAAGATTCTCCGAAGAAGCGCATGCACAACTCCTAAAAATCAGCCAGTTGCTGGTTGAAATGGAACGTTCGCCCGGCAATAGCGCGATTTTGCAAGAGCTATTCCGGTTAGCGCATACTGTGAAAGGCAACGCCGCGATGCTTGGCTATCATAGCATCAAGAAGGTAGCCTATGAACTTGAAGAAATTTTTGCTGCTGCTCGCGATAATGGTTTGGAGCTACAGCCTAATATGCTCGATACTATTTTTGAGGGACTGGAATATATCGAGCATGCGGTGAGCAATATGCCTTCTGATGAGGATACCGGCGAATTAGCTCAAAAATTACATAGCCTGCTCGGTACTACGAGTGAGCTAGAAACAGAAGTGCCTTCAACTGGTTTTGTCCAGAAAATTTCATCCCCTCCGGCAAACCGATTAGAAGCGCAAACCCTATCGGTACATGTCAACAAACTGGATGACCTGATGAATATTTCCAGCGAATTTGTGCTGAGTAAAATGGAAGCAATGTCGGTGCTGGATAAATTGCGGCATATTATGGAATTGTTAAGGCGCAAGCAACGTTCTGGTCCCTTATCACGTGCGCTTATTACAAATAACCGCGTCTTTTCCGAGATTGCAACTCTTTTTGAATTACGTGAAGAACTGCTCGATGTTAAGGAAATTGATAATCTTATAGAAGGGCTTTTGCGCTCCACTTTTAGAGTTTACGAGGAGCATGCCAACCATCTACAAAATACTGTAGATGAACTGGAACGCAATGTACTGAGTATTCGTATATTGCCAATTGGCGCTTTATTTGAGGAATTTCGCCCCTTTGTGCGTAATTTGGCGCGTTCTCTGGGGCGCGGCAATCCTACACTAACCGTAATGGGCGGTGAAATTGAAGTTGACAAGAAGGTGCTGGAGGATATTCGCGACCCGCTATTGCATTTGCTCAGTAACGCGCTAGATCATGGGATAGAATTCCCATTACAACGACTTGCGGTTGGGAAACCGGAAGAAGGTCACTTGACTATGGAAGCGGCGCAGGAAGGAAGCTTTGTAGCTATCAGAATCTCGGATGATGGCAGCGGTATAAATCTCGATAGAATTAGAGAACGTGTCATAATGAAGGGCTTGATGTCGGAAAGCCGTGCGCTCAACATGTCCAAAGAAGAACTGATTGCGATAATTTACGAACCCGGTTTTAGCACCAGCGCCATAATTACCGATGTCAGCGGGCGTGGTGTAGGGATGGATGTAGTTAAGAAGAATGTGGAACGGTTGGGCGGTCAGGTTTCCATACTAAGCGAAGAAACAAAAGGCACAACCTTTACCCTGAAAGTGCCTTTAACAATTGCCACCAGTCGCGCTCTGCTGGTTAAGATTGATTCTCAGGTTTATGCTATTCCTGCCCCTAACATCGATTCAATGTTGTATCTTGCGCCAAAAGATATTCTAACTAGAGTAGGACGAGATGTAGTGCTGCATCGGAATATACTGGTGCCGATTATACGGTTGAGCGAATTGCTAGGGGAATTTCCTAACGCCAAACATCCTGTTTTCCAATGGCAACAAACTGCTATGCAACGAAACCGGAATGAAACTGCCGGAAAAGGTTTGGCGGTTAGGGGTAGCTATAACTCAGGCGATTCGAGTCCGAAAGGCGCTATTGCTGAAGCGCAAATCGGGTTGACCTTGGCTGACCCTACCGCGAGTACCCGTATCCTGATGATGAATATGGAAAGTGAAAGACGTAATCCGGCGCGTTTTAATTTTGAGCGGATGCCCGCCGTTGTGGTTGGTTCCAGCGAACGCTATTTCTGCTTACTGGTCGATTCTCTTGAAGATGAAGTTGAAATCGTAATAAAGAGTCTGGGAAGGCTGTTAAAAGTTCCGCATGTCAGTAGTGCGACTATTCTAGGTGACGGTAGGGTTGTAATGATTCTGGATGTACCCAATCTGGTTTCAACCGCTCGAGTAAAAATAACAACTACCCGCAGCAGTTTGAAATTAAAAGAGGAAAAACCGCGCCAGAAGCGTATTCTGGTGGTGGATGATAGCATTACCACCCGCGAATTGGAAAAAAGCATTCTTGAGGCGAATGGCTATTTGGTAGATATTGCCGATGATGGTACTCGCGCTCTTGAGGTTCTATTGGTTGATAATCGCTATGATCTTGTAATATCTGATATTGAAATGCCACATATGAATGGATTTGAGCTAACTACCAACATAAAATCAAATTCTAAACTTCGTCATTTACCTGTTATAATTGTATCCTCACTAAATAATGAGGAACAAAAACGTAAGGGTATTGCCGTTGGCGCTCAGGCGTATATTACAAAAAGTGATTTTAATCAAAATAGTTTGCTTAATACAATCGAATATTTGACCGATTAGACTGTTAAAATTTTGCTATAATTATATATATTTGTGCGTGTCTCATTATCTTAGGAGATTATTGATGCCAAAACGAAAAATACTGGTAGTGGATGACAGCACTCTGGTAGCGGAAGCGGTTAAAACTAAGCTAGAGGCAAATAACTATGAAGTGCAACTGGCTTTCAGCGGTGAAGAAGCCCTTGATAAAGTTGGCTCCGATATACCCGATCTAATGATTCTGGACGTTTATATGCCGGGTATAGATGGTTTTGAGGTGTGCCGCCGTCTTCGTGAAAAGTCAGAAACTCAATCTTTGCCTATCGTTATGCTCAGTTCACGGGGCAATATCAAAGAGAAGCTGGCGGGTTTCAGAGTAGGCGCGGACGATTATTTGGTGAAGGAATTTGACCTTTTGGATTTACCCTACCGCGTTAAGCTGGTTTTTCGCTTGCGTGGGCTTGAAGAAGAAGATGGAAAGCTCGCCAATTAACTTAGCGTTTTTAGCAATTACTCCTCGGCTTCCTGATGAATACAATTAGAGTTCTTGTAGTTGAAGATTCCGACATGGTAGCTGAAATACTTATTCAGGCTTTGGAGAGTGATCGGCATATTAAGGTTGCCGGGCGGGCTGCTAATGGTCGGGAAGCGCTTGAGCTACTTCCACGCTTGAAACCCGATCTTATTACAATGGATGTCTGGATGCCTATAATGGATGGCTTTCAGACGGTCGCGCGGATTATGGAGACCAACCCGACCCCCATTTTGGTGGTTACTTCTACCAATCTTAAAGAAGATGTGCAATTATCTTTGCGTATGATAGCGGCTGGTGCGCTGGATGTCATTGAAAAACCCACAATGAGCGCGTGGAATATGTGGGCGCACCAAAAGAAAGAACTGGTTACTAAAGTTCGGCTATTGGCAGGAATAAAAACTTATACCAAAACTTCCCCGTTAAAACCTCGATCTGAAATTGCGGAAACCAAGCCTGACTATGTGATAGCTAACGCTGAGCCAATTAAAAATAACTTTCGTTTGAATAAAGCTCCTGTTCATGAAGATTACCAATACCAAATTGTCGCTATGGCGAGTAGTACCGGCGGTCCTACCGCTCTGCTGAAAATACTGGCAGCGCTTTCGCCTGATTTACCTATTCCATTTATTGTGGTTCAACATATTTCAGAAGGATTTACTCGTGAATTAGTGGAATGGCTAAACCGTGAGGTTGCGCTTGAAGTGCGGGTTGCTAAGGATGGTGAATTACTAGAATCGGGCGTGGTTTTGTTTTCCCCTGACCGTTATAATATTAAGGTTACACAAGGTAGGCGAGTTTCCCTTAACGCGGCTGGAAAGGTAGTATTGTGTCCAAACGCTGATATACTGATGCAGTCGGTTGCAGAAAATTATGGCAACCGAGGGATTGGCGTAATATTGACCGGAATGGGCGGTGATGGCGCAAAAGGTCTTTCCTCTATGCACGCGGCGGGTGCTTACACATTAGCACAGGACGAGGCAACCTCCCTAATCTACGGGATGCCGAAAGCTGCTTTCGCGGCTGGTGCAGTGCGCGAAGTTTTACCGCTTGAGTCTATTGCCCCACGCTTAACTGTTCTCAGTAGGCAATTACTACGGAGAACGAATCTATGACCGATTCTAGCTTTACTGGCGATGAATTTAGCCTAGATGATTTTAACCGGCTTTCCTCAATACTTCAGCGCAAGTTTGGGTTGTATTTTGATTCTTCCAAATTCTCTACTCTCAAGAATGCAGTAAAAGAGAGGATTAAGAAAACCAAGTCTGCGAACATTACTGCTTATATTGAGCTTATTGCCTCCGCCGAGGCGAGTTACTCTTTTCCTATTGATAGCGAGGCTCGAACGTTCGGCGCCTATAAGCATGCGCTTAATTCCGCTACTCAGGAATCGCATAGTTTGGTTGAATTGCTTACGGTAAACGAGACGAAATTTTTTAGGAATAAGGAACATTTTAGGGCTATAAGTGAAAAAGTTTTGCCCGACCTTATTGAAAGCCGGGCAAGTGAGAAAAAACTGAAGGTATGGAGTTCTGGTTGCTCGACCGGGCAGGAGTCTTATTCATTGGCTATGCTTGTTACCGAAGCTCTTGCCCAGTATCAGAACCGAAAAGGCACAAAAGAGAATTGGGAAGTTAAAATAATTGCTTCCGATATTAATGGAAAAGCTCTGAATATTGCAGCAGAGGGGCGTTATCGCAAAGATGCTATTAGTCAGATAGAACGCTCTTTTGTTGACAAATATTTTTTTGCGCCTACCCATGAACGAGTTACGACTGCGCCCCTAGAATTGGGGCAGTTTTCAGGGCATAGTCGCGCCAGTTATCTCATCAAACCAGAAATTAGAGCGACAGTATCTTTTTATTACTTCAACCTTGCCTCCGCTATATATCCGCTTGACCTGTTTTCTAATTTTGATTTAGTGCTATGCGAAAATGTAACTATTTATTTTACTCAGGATATTACTCGGCGGGTTATTGATAATATTTATCGAGCTATGAACGAGGATAGTTATCTTTTCATAGGATATAGTGAAACACTCTGGCACATTTCCGATAAATTCAAACTAATCAATAATTGTGACACTTTCTATTATCGCAAACCAACAGCCCTAGAAGTTGAGGGGCAGTCTATAAAGCATATCCCGCATGTTATTTTGCCGTTGCCGTTGGATATGGCAAAACTCGACGTTACGCAATCATCCAAACTCCAACTAAGCGCCGATAATACTCCCTTGCAACCCGAACAACCTTTATCAACGCGTTTTGAAGCGGGTAGCAACTGGCAGACGTTTTTGAAAGATGGTTTGGCGAGGATGGCGAATCATGAGTTTTCAGAAGCGGATCGTTATTTGGAAAAAGCGGTGTATTATTCAAATGGGAACTTAGAGTCATTGATAGCCCTAGCGCGATTAAAGGCTAAAATTTCAAATTATACGGAAGCAGAAGAATTATGCCGAAGTGCTATTTTAGCAGACCCCCTATGTGAAGAGGCTCATCTGATTTTAGGGCTGATTATGTACCGCAAAGAAAATCTAACGGAGAGTATTTTTGAATTTCAGCAAGTAATTTATATAAATATAGAGTCTGTTCCGGCACATATGTATCTTGGAGATATATATCGCAATGCAGGGCAAACCGCTTCCGCCATTCGTGAATACCGTCATGCCCTTTCAGCGTTGGGAAAATATGCTTCGGACGATAGGATTGAAGACCTTCCGGTAAGTATCTTGAAGCAATCCTGTGAGCAAAACCTTTCAGCTTTGAACCGCGCTTAATTAAATCACCGAATTGTAATTATAGGCGCTGCTATTTTGGCGGGAGGTGGGGGTGGCGCATTATCACGCCCTTGATTGGGCATAATCGTTAGCGGGTTGCTGAAGGGAGTTTCAGTGGGTAAGGCAACCGAATAGGTTGGGTTGGGTAATTGGCGAGAAGTTACAGGGCGAGTTTGCTCGGCTAAAAGCATAACCAGCACGGTTATAATCAGCGTCAGCATTATCATTATCCCTGCCAGATAGAAGGCAATTAGTTTATCGCGCCTTGCCCAAAGTAATAGTTCCCCCAATTTATCACCCTAATTTGGTTTGTACGCCTATCTGGATTGGCGATGCCAAAATAAACCTCTATCGTAGCTAATTACAAAACACCGAAGATAGCCCTTAATTCATCAACTAGCGCATTAAAGGACTGCCGCCATTCCGATTCGTTCATGTCAATTAGATGTTTATCGTTTACTCGCTGGTATTCGCTGAGTATTGTTAATTTTACCGTACAGGGGCTAATTAGGAAATACTTCAACGCAACTCCTTCTGATTTCACCGCATTTAACAAATCGGGAAGTTCGACCTGATTGATGAATTTGGAGATAAGAAACTCTTGGCTTACTAGCATAATTGCCACGCGGGTTTTTGCCAGCGCCTGCTTTATTTCATCCCGCCATAAGTCGCCCGCGTCTATTTTTTCATCTGACCACCATTCCACCTCTTTTTCAAGCGAAAGGTGTTTCAGGAACATCTCAATTCGTTCGCGCCATAATTTATCTGCGTGCGAGTAAGAAATAAAGATAGATGTTCGGGTGGCTTGGGTAAGGCTGGAGGACTTGGCGGGTTTGGCAGGCGGTTGTTCTGGCAACTTCCCGGTAGTAATCAATTGTTGGCTAAGGCGGGCAGTTTCGGCGAAGATTCTTTCACCTTCAGCCTCCCGCTCGTTTTTGGTTCTGAATTTGTTCAACGGCTTGGGAGGCTTAGCGGTAAGTTTAACCAGATAGGTTTCATTCAAACCCTCATCCTCAAGCACAACCGGGTCAAGCAAAACTGTTAAGGTCTGAATGCCTTTCCCTCGCGCCTCGTTAAGAAAGTCTGGCAGCGTATCGGTAGTGGTATCATCGGTGGGTTTCATTAATTCAGAGGACATCAAACTATGGCTGGATAATAGAATTATCGCGTCTGCCGATTTAAGGTCTAATGCCAGAGTACCGCGCCAATTCTGGATTAGCTTCGGTTTTTCATCATCCCAATACCTCATCTGAGCTTTGGGATTAAGTGAATCGAGGTGAGTTTTCAGCCGCTCAAGCCAATGACCATCGTCCTTCTGGCTGTAGATTATTAAAATTTCTGGCTGCCGGTTGGGAAAAGCTATTGGAATAACCGGTGGCTTGATTCCAAGCTGATTATTGATAAACTCGGTCAGCAGGGACACGTAATTTTCCAGCACATTATTGCGCTGCATCAGCGTATCCGTGCGGGTTAGTAAGGACTCTACTTGCCCTTTCAGTAGAGAATTTAGCAATACCAATTGTGTTTGCGGATCATTGTTGATATTTTCCATCAAACCTCTGCAATGGTGGTTATCTTTTTAAGGCTTGGTCTATTGCTCTGGCAGCGTTCACTAGCACTTCATCTTGTTCTGACGACCTGAGACCCGAAAGAGGTTTTTCAGGTGAATTAATCGCTTGAAACTGGTATAGGGGTGTATCGGTGAATCTTGAATAACCGATAATCAAAGGCAAAATAACCGCGCCTTCCTTTTCGGCAGCAGCTAACAATCTCGGAGTTTCTTCATTGTAAAAGTCGGAAGCAAGGAAATCGGCGCTGATAAGCATGACAATGACTTTCGCTTCATCTAGGGCTTTCTGTATTTCCTCGCGCCAACGCATGCCGGGTTTGATTTTGGTATCATCCCAGACTTCCAATTTGCCTTCCCGCACTTGTGGCATAAGGTGGGTTTTCAGCCGTTCCAGCCATCTCGAATCACGTGGGCTATAGCTGATGAACACTTTGGAACGTGTCGTTTTAGTAGTATTTGCATATTCTTCTGGATGCTTAGAATCAACAAGGGTAATTGAAGCGTTGCTAGGGTTGAATGTGGATTCGAGTTCTGCAATTATTTTTTTCTTGTCCTGTATCTGAATTTTGATATGGGGCGGCGCGTATGGCTCACCAAAAGCAGCCAATTGTTCTTCTAGAATAGCTAGATTGCGTTTATGCATTTCCAGAATGCGTTGCGTGGATTCGCGCTCGTTCATAACCCTTGCTCTCCTATCAAGGTTTCTTCAGGAACCGATGTCTATGTAATATATAGCAAAGCCCCCGGCTATAATGAAGCCGGCATTTTCATATAGCTTTATCGAAATCTTATTGTCCTCGCCTGTCCATAATTCCGCGCCGATAGCGCCTCGCGCTCGTCCATGTTGCAAACCCATGTTGAGCAGACACTTACCCAGACCTTTTCCCCGCCATTGCGCTGAGACCCCTAGTGGCTCAATTTGCACAATATCTCCCTTTATTATAGTCCAAACGAAGCCAGCCGGAGAACCCTCTTCGCTTTCGAGCAAAATCACATCCTCCTCTTGAAAATCAGGTCCTTGCTCTGCTGCCACATCTTCCAAAGAATACGGCTGGAAACGAGGCTGATTTTGGAAGGCAAGGCGATGATATTCAATAAAGGAGGCTTCATCTTTATGTCGCTTGAAAGCTTTAAGCCGAAAGCCCTCTGGAATCTCAATCACCGGAATTTGGTCTAAGTTATCCAGTTTCATGTGTATGTCACAATGCTGGAGTCTAAAACCGGATTTTACCAGAAAGGATTTGATTACCGTGTCGTTGAGTTCAATTCGGGCAACCACCCTGCGCGTCTCGCCGGCTTTTGCATGTAATTGGAGGAGAGTTTCTTTGAGCAAGGCTGTACCAAAACCTTTGCGCCTGTATTCCGGCAAGATGCCACCGGTAAGGCTATTGTAATTGGGTAAACCGGGTACAGGTGGCGTAACGGCGTAACCCACCGCTTTGCCGTGTTCTTCTATAATAAACGCTACCCCGCCTCTTTTTTGAACTTCTTCGAGGTAATTCTGCCAGTCACTTTCGGTTAGCGCCCTTGTCCTACGAATTACAGAATCAAGAAATGCTACCAGTGAAGCTTCGCTGGCGTTGGTATAGCGCACTTTAAAACCATCATATGCTTTACCCGTTTTGGTCATCTCAAACCTCAAAAATGGGTGCTATTCAGTGATTCAGTGCAGCATGTTCGATTATATCACACCTATCTGTTATAATTTAATGGTAATTAAAATATTTGGCAAAGGTTGGAGATTGATGGTAATAATATCTGATGATGATGGCGAAAGATTACAGAAGGCGTTGGCAAGAGCAGGTATAGCCAGCCGCAGAACATGTGAGGAGATGATACTTGCTGGTAGGGTAATGGTAAATGGCAAGATTGTTAAAAAACTCGGTATAAAAATTGACCCTGCTACTGATAAAGTTACAGTTGATGGGTTAGCGGTTTCGATAAAACCGGATAATGCCCCGCAAAAAATATATATAGCTTTGAATAAGCCCGTTGGTTATCTCAGCACTGTTACCGACCCACAGGGTCGCCCCACCATTATGGATTTGGTTAAATCAGACCAGCGTCTTTTTCCGATTGGTAGGCTCGATGCTGATACCGAAGGGCTTTTATTGCTGACCAATGATGGCACCTTTGCAAACGCATTAATGCACCCCCGCCATAATGTGGAAAAAGAATATGTGGCGTTGTTGGAAGGTTTCCCGCGTATGACTGAACTAGCGATTCTTAGACGCGGCGTGGAAATTCCCATAGAAGACCACGATACAGGCGAGCATATTATGTATAAAACCCACCCGGCACAAGTGGATTTTATTCGTCGCGAAGGCTCTAATACGCTGGTTAAATTTGTCCTGACTGAGGGCAAAAAACGCCAAATCAGGCTGATGTCAGAAACAATCGGGCATCCGGTGTTGCAACTTACTAGGGTGAGCTTTGGTAGCTTAAAACTCGGAGATTTGATGTTAGGTAAAGCTCGCCGTCTTACTGCCGGTGAGGTAACAGGTTTAATCGAATTGGCGGCGGGCGAGAAAAAACCAAGAGTTGAACGAATCGAGGAACCGAAATCTGGGTTTGGGCAAACTTCTCGTTCTAGCAATCGCAACTCTTCTCAGCCTATTTCGCAAGTACGCTTTCCTACTCGCATGCCAGAGCAAAGACGCGAGCAAACTCCGTGGCGCAAACCGGAAGGGGATAGCGAGAGAAGAAGAGATGGTGCGCCGGAGCGCGGCGCAGGTCGTCCGTTTGAGCAAAGACGTGAGCAAACTCCGTGGCGCAAACCGGAAGGGGATAGCGAGAGAAGAAGAGATGGTG
>NZ_JBAXHI010000026.1:0-60470 GCF_037138995.1 Candidatus Chlorohelix sp.
TACCGCAATAGACGGTAGAGATTTTACATTTGGCGCGAGTAATGTAAGAATCAGCGCTATTAATAACTAATGCCGATGAAATAGAATAGAATCTTTTTTAACCTTGCATTATGCTCGTTTCGATGAACTGCCCGTCTTTCATGTGCAGCACCCGGTCGGCGCGTGCTGCTACTTTGGGGTCATGTGTCACCAGAATTACGGTTAAGCCCAACTCCTCACGCAGTTTGAAAATTAATTCCAAAATCTCCTGACCGCGTTCGCTATCGAGGTTTCCGGTAGGCTCATCTCCCAATAGAATGGCGGGTTGGTTGGCAAGGGCGCGGGCAATTGCTACTCGCTGTTGCTCTCCACCGGATAATTCTTTAGGCTTATGCTTCAAGCGATGCCCAAGCCCTACCATCGTTAACAGTTCGGTAGCGCGTTTTTCGGGCTGGAAGCGGCTTTTATCATCGAATTGCACCGGTAGCGCGACATTTTCCAGCGCGGTCAAAGTAGGCACAAGGTTAAAGAACTGGAACACAAACCCAATGGTACGGTTACGTACGTCTGCCAGTTTGTCTTCTGAAAGGCGGCTGAGTTCCTGTCCGGCAATGGTAATTGTACCGCTTGTAGGTGTATCTAACCCCCCGATTAAGCCTAGCAGCGTAGTTTTGCCGCACCCGCTAGGTCCTACAATTGCTACCACTTCGCCCTGCTCTACTTTTAGGTTTACTCCCCTTAGAATACTGAGCTTTTCACGCCCCATTGGGAGTTCTTTTATCAGATTTCGCGCCTCTAATATGGTCGGCATATTTATCCTTTCAAGCTGTTATTCATATCGCAAGACTACCAGCGGTTTTTCCTGCACTGCTCCCCACGCGCTGATTAATGTAGCTACCAGCGCCAAGCCGATGCCAAGCAGCATGAGCAGCGCGGCAACTCCCGGCGACCATGTAAAGGCTATGGTGCTTGCCCCTCGTCCCCCTGATGATGAGGATGAGAAGCGGTTGACATTCAGCGCGAGTATGATGCCAGCGCCTACCCCTATCAAGCCCCCCAGAAAGCCTACCAGACCGCTTTCCCATAGCAAGATACCCATGACTCGCTTGCGTTTTGCCCCTACCGCTTTAAGTACCCCGATTTCGGTGCGCCGCTCCAGCACTGCCAATGCCACATTGTTCGCCACCAGTATCGCCCCACTGAACAAGCTTAATAGGCTGAGAATCAAGGGAAACGCTAGAATTTGGTCGAGTAACCGATTAAAGGTATCTAGCAGGTCGTCCAAATCTAGCACGGTTGGCACAATAGCTTGCGCGTTTTGGAGCGCGGCTTGCTTGAAGGGGCGATCTATGAGCATATAGTAGAGGGTAAAGGGTGTACCCAGTTTGGCTACTACATTATACGGGGCAACATAGCTGCCCTCAAAATTTACAAACGAGGTATATTCTTCGGCAATGCCCACCACTTCAAGCTCGGTAGTCTGGTTAGGCTGTCCTGAAGTTGATTGAGGTCGCACTATAAGCTTGTCTCCGGGTTTTACTCCAAGCGAATCGGCAGTATTTTTGCTGATTAAAATTAGATTTCGGTCAGCATCTTCGGGGGTCAGGTTGCGTCCTGCTGCAATTTTCTGAGTATTGGTGTTTCCGGTAGATTCCCCGTTTATGTAAGCTCGCCCGTTCAACGAAATGGTACTGCGCCCATCCGGTGGCGTATTACCGTTTATTGCTTCGAGCCTTACGCTGGCAAAGTTGCTTGGAAAGACTTTTTGCATGCCTTGGATTTGTTTGAGGCTGGCAATATTGTTAGCCGTAATTTCGGGGGTGTTACCGCCTGCCAACAGTCCGGTAAAGCCGATAGTGTTGTAGCCTAATTGGATGTCGAAAGCCTCTCGGATGGAGGATTTCACGCTGTCTGCTACAAAAGTAATAAAGCTGATAAAGAATAACCCCACTACCATAACCATTACGGTGGTAGCGGTGCGTCCCCGATTGCGGCTGAAGCTACGCACTGCCATTTTAATAGCAGGATTGCGGGGCGTAGGTAGCAACCCGAACAATAGGATTATAACCCATAGCAATCCTACCAACACCGCCATTAATACCAGCGTGATAAAGGCGATTATCACTCCCAATACAAGTTCATTAATCAAAACACCCGCGATGATTCCTAGCGCAAGAGTCATTAATAGTAGGATTATGAAGCCCGGAATACCGCCGATGCGTGGAACCATCGTGGATTGGGCGCGTAGCACTACCGCAGGGCGTACTCTGGCAGCGGCATAACTAGGTAGGAATCCAAAGACTCCCGAAGTGATTACGCCCACCAACATACCCACAATGATTGGTCTCGGATATAGCGACCACACCAGTGGGCGAGCAAAGAACCCCTCTGCCACACCTTTTATGCCTAATCCTAGTAACTCGCCCAGAATAACGCCCAATACACTGCCCATTATGCCTAGAAATAAGGCTTCCAGCGTAAAGATGAAAAGGGTCTGGCGCGTTTTTAAGCCAAGCGCTTTTACGGTAGCGATTTCGGTGGTGCGCCTCCCGATAACTACCAGCATGGTGTTGATTACACCAATGCCGCCCACCAGCAACGAGAGCAAGCCGATATAAGACAGGAAATCCTGAGTAATACTGATGCCTTTGGTTAGCTGAGTCTGGATTTCGTAAGCGGTATCGCCGCTAAAGCGCGTCCCGCGAGTTAGGGTTTGTTTGGCAGAGTCTATTACTTTATCGCTTGGGGTTTTGGCGAAGACCTGTGAAGGTAAATTGTCGGCAGCATCATACATACTGGCGGAGGTTGGAATAGAAGTAATCATATAGCCGAAAAATTGACCCGGTCCAAGAATTACCCCTGGCAATACAATATTGCTTTTCCCCGTCACTTTGAGCTTAATATTTTGACCGTTGCTTCCCGAAACTTCCAAATCCTGTCCGAGCTTTAGTCCGAGCTTTTCCCACAGGTTTTTACTGACCACTACTGTACCGGGTTGCCCGATTAGTTCACGTAGGTTTTTACCTTTTGGCTCTATTATTTCAAAATTGCCGTAGAGCGGATAGGTAGCCGGGTCAACCGCGTATAGCGTAGGCGGAAAGCTGAAATAGTTTCGCAAACGGATATTGCTCTGCACAATCAGGGGAGACCATTCTGTTATCACACCATCGGATTTAAATGTATTTAGTTTGTTTTGGTCATCGGTGGTGAATACTCGGCTAGAGCTAGTATTGTTGGCGCGTGAACTGGATATTCGCAGCACAATATCGCCCCCTGCTTGAGCTTTGGTATCGCCTGTCATCGTATCCTGAATGCTGCTACCTAGCGCCTGTAACGCCACCAATGCTGCCACGCCAACCGCTACACACAATACTGCGAAAAAGCTGCGTTGCCCCCCACGTAATACCGAACGCCAAGCATAGGTAAAATAAAATTTGAAGCGTTTCAATATCTCACCAGTCCTTAAATTGTCACTATTCTAAGAGCGTGCTATGTAGTATTATACACATGTAGAAAGGTAAAAGTTTCAGAAGCTTTCAAGGTTTGACAAACAAGGTGCTAGGTCTTATAATCATCATCTGTAAAAAGCTACAAAATTATGCGCGTGTAGCTCAGTTGGATAGAGCGTTTGGTTGCGGACCAAAAGGTCAGGGGTTCAAGTCCCTTCACGCGTATCAGCAAAATAAAAATTTCTTAACCGCCTATTTGGGCGGTTTTTTTTATTCATAAGCAAAGGAAGAAAAATGGAAAAGGCTGATTATATATTGGCGGGCGGCACAATAGTGCTGATGGATGAAGCTCGCACCGTAATTGAAGATGGCTCTATCGTAGTAAAAGAAGATAAAATTCTGGCGGTTGGCACTTCCGAGGATATAGCCTTAAAATATGAGGCGGTTGAAGTTGTAGATTGTAGCGGTCAAGCGCTAATACCCGGTTTGATAAATGCTCATACCCACGCGCCTATGACTTTGCTGCGCGGTTTAGCTGATGACTTGCGGCTAGATGTGTGGTTGATGGGTTACATGATGCCGGTAGAACGCGAGTTTGTTAACCCGGAATTTGTAAGATTGGGGACAAAACTGGCGTGTGCCGAAATGATAAAAACTGGCACTACCTGTTATAACGACATGTACTATTTTGAAGAAGAAATAGCTGCTGCTACTGCTCAGGCGGGCTTGCGGGCAGTGTTGGCTCAAAGCGTTATGAAATACCCTAGCCCCGACTCGGCAAGTTATGAAGACGCATTGGTACGTACCCGCGAATATATCCAGCAATGGAAAGGACATCCCCTGATTGTGCCGGCGGTTGGTCCACACGCTCCTTATACATGTCCCCCCGAAATTTTGAAAGCATGCACGGAACTGGCGATGGAATTTGACGTACCCTTGCATATTCACATTTCCGAAACTGCGTTGGAAGTTGAAAATATGCGTAAAGAAAATAATATGCCAGTGGTGCCGTGGATTAGGAAACAAGGCGTGCTGGATGCCAAAGTAATAGCCGCGCATTGCGTCCATATAGATGAGGGCGAGATACGTACCCTTAAACATGCAGGTGCTGGCATAGCGCACAACCCGACCAGTAACCTGAAACTTGCCAGCGGTGTTGCGCCTATCGTTTCAATGCTTAATATCGGGGTAAATGTTGGCATCGGCACCGATGGACCTGCCAGCAATAATGATTTGGACATGTTCGAGGAAATGCGCCTTGCTGC
Organism: Candidatus Chlorohelix sp.; assembly: GCF_037138995.1. Lineage (NCBI taxonomy): Bacteria > Bacillati > Chloroflexota > Chloroflexia > Candidatus Chloroheliales > Candidatus Chloroheliaceae > Candidatus Chlorohelix > Candidatus Chlorohelix sp. Next base: position 4,694 of record NZ_JBAXHI010000026.1, read on the forward strand.
GCTGTTGGCTAAAGGCTTTTCCGGCGACCCCACCGCCTTGCCTGCCAGAGAAGCTTTTGCAATGGCTACTATCCTTGGTGCGCGTGCCATGCATATCGGGGATATTACCGGTTCTCTTGAACCGGGAAAACGTGCCGATATTGTAGCTGTCGATCTCAGCACGCTCCACAATACCCCACGTTTCCAGCGCAACCCTGACGCGATTTACTCGCAACTGGTTTATGTCAGTAAAGGTAGTGATGTATGCCATGTAATTTGTAATGGGCGTTGGTTGCTGCGTAATCGCAAACTTTTAACATTGGATGAAGCCGAACTCGCCCGCGAATCGGCGTTGGTGGCGCAAAAAATCGACAAGTTTTTGTTGGCGCGTGAAGGCGATATTGTTCGCAAATTGCTGGCATTGGGTGGCTTGAGCCAAGAGGAGAGCTTCGAGGTACAGGTTAAGGCGCATCTGGACGATCTGTCAGTGGTTGAGAAATTCCTGAAAGACCCAGAACTTACTATAATCAAATCTTCACGCTATCGTCAGTATGATACCTATTTCTCTTTTGCTTTGGCAGGGCAGGGGCAATTACGAATCCGTGAGGATATTTATCTCGATGAATTTGATCGCCCTACTCCGCGTAGTCGCTCACGCCTGACGCTGACAGGGGAAGCCTCCGAACATGAGTACCCGCTTGGGGTGATTTTGAGTCGCGCTCGCTTTACCGCTTCTGCCGAACAATCGGTGCGCTTTTATCGCGAATATTTGAACCCTTCTGAAGAGCGTGAAATCGTCAAAGTACGGCGTAGGCATCGTTTTCTATTCCATGACACCCAATTCGCGATTAATATAGATCACCTTACTGCGCCTGAGCGTCCCGGATATTATGTGGAAATCAAAAGCCGTACTTGGTCGAGTCGTGATGCTGAAAATAAAGCCGACTTTATTGTAGAGCTATTGGTTAAACTGGGTATTGCAGAAAGCCACTTGCTAAAAGCTGAATATTATTCACTGGCTACGAGAGAATAGCAGTATATGTGGGCGCCTTTGCTGATACTTACCCCACTGTGGCTGGCTGGCATTTTCCTGCAAGGCTGGTTGGTATTTGAAACGCTGTGGTTGTGGGTAGGGGCAGGGGCTTCCCTTTTGATTGCGCTTTTCTACTGGTGGCTTAACCATAGTTCTGTATCGGTAAAACGTTTGCCCATAGCGCTACCGCTTTGTTTGCTTTTTGTTTGCGCCGGAGCTTTGCGCTACCAGATGTCGCTACTACCGGAAGGAACGGAGAGTATTACCTACTGGGCAGGCGATAAAGACGGTGTACCTGAGTTGCGTGTAATTGGATTGATAGCCAGCGATCCGGTTTATAGCGAAAAGGGCGGCAGTTTTCGCCTGAATACCACTCAGCTATTACCGCTCGGTGGGAAAAGCTTTGGTTCGGTTTCGGGCGATATTTTTGTCACATTTGAAGATGGGGTTATCACCCAACCCGGTGATTTGGTAGAGCTTTCCGGCAAATTGCGCCTACCTCTCGAATTTACCGAAGACCAATTTCCCTACCGCGATTATCTCAAGCGGCAGGGGATTTATGCCGTAATGTACAAACCTTCAGTGGAAGTGGTAGCGACCGGGCAAATTTTCTTTTTGTTTCGCTGGCTTAACACTCTCCGAAATAACTCGCTTGAAATTACCCGTAATTTTATGCCAGCGCGTGAAGCTGGGCTGTTGGGCGGGATTCTGCTGGGTGAGCAGCGCAACATTGACCCACAGCTCAAGCAAAATTTTCGGATTACCGGCAGTTCTCACATTGTGGCTATCTCAGGGGCGAACATTACTATAGCAATAGGGGCAATGATGCTATTGTTCAAACGCTTGTTCCGCATGCGTACTGCGCTTATTCTTTCAGGAATCGGGATGGCGAGTTATGTACTGTTGGTGGGCGCTTCACCGGGCGTAGTACGCGCCGGAGTGATGGGCGGTTTCGCTATAGTTGGCTTATTGCTAGGGCGCGAATACATCTCGTTATTGGGGTTGGCTGGCACCGCTTTTTTGATAACGCTGGCATCTCCACAGGTGTTTTATGATATTGGCTTTCAGCTATCTTGCCTTGCCACTCTTGGTTTGATTCTGATTGCTTCGCCTCTGCAAAATTATCGTTGGGTGCAAAATTTACCTCCCCTCTACCGTGAAGGGGTAGTTATGGGGGTTGCCGCCGAGATTATGACGCTGCCGTTGGTAATCTTTTATTTCAAGCAAATCGCCTTATTCTCATTGCCGGTTGGGGTGGTAGGATTACCAGCGCTGCCTCTGATAATGGCAAGTGGCGCTCTATTGGTAGTAAGCGGTTGGTTATTTGCAGTATGGCTTCCGGTAATGGTAAATGCAGTGGGCTGGTTATCGTGGTTTTTCGTGGTATATCTAGCGGAGGTGGTTAATTTCTTTGCGGCGATACCGTTCGCGGCAATCTCTGTACCCCAATTGCATCCGGTTTGGCTGGTAATCTATTATGGCTTGCTGGCTGGTGGCTTGAGCTATTGGCGAGCTATGCCCGATAGCTCATATCGAATAAACCTTAACCGGATTATTCGCTCACCGGCGGGTTTACTAGTTCTGTTCGGTATTAATGGGCTAGTGTGGCTTGCGGTATTTTTAGGTTAATTTCGGGAAAATAGTTTTGCAACTCAGGGAGAAGGTTAGGCTTTTTAAGCACACCCTTTAGTCTTATTCCGCATGTATCCTTTGATTCCCCATCATAATCGTTGAGGAGCAAGAATTCTGTAGTTTCCAGACCCGCCACCATCTGGATTTTCTGACATAAAAGGATACCCGGCTTTGAGCCTAATATGTTGTCCGCTATAACAATTTGGGGTTTGTACTCAATTGCTTTAGCGTAGCCTTCATTAAATGATTGAGCTTGAATTACTTCATACCCGGCTGGTTCAAGTACGCGCCGCATAAAAGAGCGGAGCGATGGTTCTTCATGGATAAACAAGATTTTCAAAGGTTTGCCTATCGTAAACTAAAAATCACCCTAAAAGCTATTTAGATTATACCAAACAATCTTTAAAAAGTATAGGCAATCTTTATATTTCGTTAAGGTTATATTGTGGATTTAGGCTTTTTTGCTCAACATATAAAATTCTTGTTAAGGTTTTGTTAAAGGTATTCCTTAACAGCAAAAACTTTACATAATGTAAAAATTATTTTATTAAAATACATCTATCTTTTACCTTGATATTACCTTATAATATCCTGACTAATTAGGGACGCTACTGGAAGGAGAACGGTTGGATGCTGCAACCCTCAGATAACAAGATACCTGAAAACAGGGCGCGTTTTCGCAAAAGCCTGTCTGATTTGCAGGATAGTTTAATAGATATGGCTAGTATGGTGGATAAAGCGATGCATTTGTCACTTTATATTATGAAAACACGCGACCACCGTCAAGCGGAGTCACTTATCCGCGCCGACTCCGATATAAATACCAAACGCTATGAATTGGAAGAAGAAGCAATGCGCTTGCTGGCTACCCAACAGCCTGTCTTGTCTAGGGATTTGCGCCTAGTAGCCGCGGTTATGCACATTGCCGGTGAGTTGGAGCGCATGGGCGATTATGCTAAAGGCTTGGCACGCATTAGCGAGAAAATGGAAGGGCTTGCCCCAACTAGCGCCCTTGTATTGATGGATAAAATGATGCAAATCTCGCGTGAGATGTTAAACCAATCAATTGATGCCTTTCTTAAAGGTGATATTGAACTGGCGCGTGAGCTTATAAGGCGCGATGATGAAATTGACGTGCTGTACAACGAAGCGTATCATGACTTGTTGAAGCGTATGATGGAAGATAACCGGGTGGTGGATCTCGCTACTTATATGCTCTGGGCAATCCATAACGTGGAGCGCATGGGCGACCGGATTACCAACATCTGTGAAAGAATTATCTTTGTAGAAACCGGACAAATCATGTCTAACCATCCTCCTATGCATGTTGATTAGAAGAGGTTACAGGTAACAATGAATCTTGGTATTGCAGGTAGAGTAGCAATAATTTCAGGTGGCAGCAAGGGTATTGGACGCTGCACCGGGCTGGAACTGGCGCAAGAGGGTTGTTATATCGCTTTTTCAGGGCGAAACCTCGAAACTCTGGAGAAAACCCAGCGTGAGTTTGAAGTAGCTTTCGGCAGAGAAGTTCCTGCCTTTAAGCCCCAACCAGCTTTACCCTTAGCTTTTCCCTTTCAGGGCGATATGAATAATCCGGTAGATGTCACCCGTTTTGTTGAGCAAGTGCATGCCACTTACGGGCGTATTGATATTGCTATAAACAATGTAGGTGGTTCTTTTGGCGGCGGCGGCTTTGCCCAATCCAGCGAAGACCAATGGCGCAAGGTTTTTGAAATTAATCTTTTCGCTTCCTATAACCTTAGTAAAGCGGTTGTACCCTATATGCAAGTTCATAACTGGGGGCGCATTATCAATGTTGGTAGTGTATGGGGACGTGAGGGGGGCGGCGGTTCTGCTTATAATGCCGCTAAAGCTGCCGAAATAAGCCTAGCCAAATCAATGGCAACCGACCTTGCCCGCTACGGTATTCTGGTAAATAGCGTTGCGCCCGGTTCAATCCTTTTTCCCGGCGGAAGTTGGGCGCGTAAGGTAGAGAGTGACCCAGAAGGAATGGCGGAGTTCGTAAAGCAAGAAATGCCGCTAGGTCGCTTTGGTACTCCCGAAGAAGTGGCGAATGTAATAGCCTTTCTCGCCAGCGAACGTGCCAGCCTTGTTACTGGGGCGTGTTGGTCGGTTGATGGAAGCCAAGGCAGAAGCAATATCTAACAGTGATTCAATTTAGCGCCTTTGAGTTTCAGAATTTTCCGATGCCGTAATGTGTGGGAAAATTCTTCTCTTATCCCCGAAAAATCCACTTTGTGGTTTTTCCTATTCCTATTATAGTTATAGTCGGTTTTTTTAACCTTTCGCACATGTCCAATTAAAGTTGGTAGTATGTACTACAGTAACGCAAGCCTGAATCGGTTAATTCTTATATATAGAAAATTTTATAGGCAAGGAAGATCCCTTTTCATGAAAAATCGAAAATCTGGAGGTAGTTAATGGCCACGCAGACTCGGCAAGCGCCGCGTAACTCTACGGAAACACCCAAGTCGCGTATAACAACACGCATGGTTATGGTTTTGGGTATGGAACCTTACAATATGGCGCATCTAACCGATTTAGGCAAACGCGCCTCGGTGGATATGCCAGGTTTTGACTTTAAAGTTTTTACCGATACTGCCGTTGAGAAAAATAACCCTGAAGCGCTCGCTGCAATCAAAGAATGCGATTGCTTTTTTGGCGCACTTATTCAGGGTGGTGACTTATCCGAAAAGTTGATAACTTTATTGGGAGAAGCTCAGCCTAAAGTGACGCTCGTTTTTGAAAGCACTCCTGAAGCTATGGAGTTAAACCGGGTTGGGGCGTACTCTACCAAAAAAGCCGATGGCAGCAAAGGGGAAATGCCTAAACCGGTAAAAGCGCTTGCCAATCTGTTAGTAAAAGGGCGCGAGGAAGACGCTTATTACAGCTATATCAAGCTCCAGAAATTTACCAACCGCTTGATGAAGTTTATGCCTAATAGCGGTAAGCTGGCAGACCTGAAGCACTGGATGACCATCAGCACCTACTGGACTAACAATTGCGACCAAAACGTAATCAATATGTTCCGTTTCATTGGTCGTGAATTGTTTGGTTATAAAATTGCTAAAATAGAAGAACCCCTAGAGTTGCCTGCTATCAGTTTCTGGCACCCAGACCTAGATAAATTCGTTGCCAAAAGTAAGGATTATCTTGATTGGGAAAAGAAAACCGGGCGTTGGGATGGCAAAAAAGGTAGCAAAGCTACTGTTGGGATATTGTTTTTCCGTCTCCACCTGTTGAACGGGCATAAATATATAGCCGATATTATTCGCGCATTGGAAAAAGATGGTTTGCGGGTTCTACCGATGTCGGTGACAGGTGTCGAAGGTCATGTGGCGGTACGCGATTATTTAACCGAGATTGGGGTAGATTTCCTGATTAGCACTCTAGGCTTTGGTTTGGTTGGCGGTCCTGCCGGAAGCACTAAGCCCGGTTTGGCAGCGCAAGCTACTAACGAAATTCTCAGTAAACTGGATGTAGCCTACACCGTAAGCCAACCGCTATTAGTACAGGATACCAAAAATTGGCAGGAACAGGGTGTTAATCCGGTGTCGCAAATTTTCCTCTACTCGCTGCCCGAAGTAGATGGTGCGATTGCTCCGGTGGTGCTGGGTGGCGTGAACGGTCAGGCGATTGACCTTCTACCTGATAGGGTAGAACGGCTGGTAAAACTAGCGCGTAAATGGACTACCCTGAAGCGAAAAGCCAACCGTGAGAAGAAAATTGCGATATTGGTTTATGATTATCCTACCGGGCAAGGCAACCTTGCTACTGCCGCTCTGTTGGATGTGCCTTCTTCCACTCTAAAGTTGTTGCATCGGCTTAAGGCAGATGGTTATAACGTTGGAGATATTCCCGAAACCAAAGAAAAATTGATTGAGCTTTTGCAAGCGTCCTTGAATCAGGATGACCCAAGCGTATCCAAAATTACGGCAGCAGTGGAGGATTTCTACAAGCAGAATACTCCTTACCAGCAGCAGCGCATTGAAAATCGCTGGGGCGCACCTCCGGGAGAAATTGCGCCTGCCGGACGCGACAAGATTCTGCTGGGTGGGCTTACTTTCGGCAATGTTTATGTAGGAGTACAACCGCGTTTGGGAATCTCAGGCGACCCGATGCGCCTGTTATTCGATAAGGAAAATGCGCCTCACCACCAGTACATAATGTTTTACCGCTGGCTGCAAAACACTTTCAAAGCCGATGCGGTGGTACACATGGGTATGCACGGTACGGCGGAATGGTTGCCCGGTCAACAACTGGGTTTGACTGATACATGCTGGCCCGATACGGTGTTGGGCGAAATTCCTAGCCTGTATGTGTACCCGCTCAACAACCCTAGCGAAGCGAATATTGCCAAACGGCGCGGCTATTCTGTAATCGTCAGCCATGCAATTCCGCCTTACAGTCGCGCCGGGTTGTACAAGGAATTTCTGGCTCTCAAAGACCTGCTGAATGATTGGCGCGATGGGCAACACAATGTTGAACTGTCCGATGCTATTCTCCTGAAACTCGACTTGACCCACCTCTCCGATGATATTGTGAAGCTTGATGGTGAAAGCTTTGCGGATTATGCCAGCCGCGTTTGGGTTTATCTGGGGCAAATGGAACAAACCCTGATTACAGGAGATTTGCATGTGTTGGGTGATGCGCCTTCTGCAACTGAGCAGATTGCTTTGATTGCCGAAGCCCTAAAACTGGAACGCAACGGTAACTCGTTGGCGCAACTGGCACTGAGCATCTTCAAATCCGATTCTGCTTCGGCGGCTGCTGATAGCGGTAGCATCGGATTTACCCATAACTACGAAAGCCTTTCCGGGCGGGCGCGTCGGGGCGATAGTGTGGCGATGGAATTGAAGGAGAAAGTGGATAACTGGTGCGAGCAATTTGTATCTACTACCATAGTTCAGAACGGACGTGTCCCTAACGCCGATAAATTTACTTCTGAGGAGAAACAAGCTGCTCAGGAACTTATGGCATATGGACGGCAAATGCTGGTTGGTCTTATCAATAATGACCGCGAACTGGATTATCTGTTGAAGGGCTTGAGCGGCGGGTTTATTTCCCCCGGTATCGGCGGTGACTTAATCCGTGATGGCGTAGCGGTTCTGCCCACTGGGCGCAACCTTCATAGCCTCGACCCATGGCGCATACCTAGCGATGCAGCTTGGGAGCGCGGGCGCAAAATTGCCGATTCCCTGATAGAGACGCATCGTTCCGAAAATAACGGTAGCTATCCCGAAACCATCGCGCAGATTTTGTGGGGTCTGGATACTATTAAAACCAAAGGCGAGGCTATCGGCACTATTATTGCATTGATGGGAGCGCGTCCGGTCAAAGACGGACAGGGTAAGGTTAGCTCTTACCAGTTAGTTCCCTTGTCCGAACTTGGTCGTCCACGTATTGACGTGTTGATGAACACCAGCGGTATCTTCCGCGATACCTTCCAGATGAATATTGATTTACTAGACAAGTTAGTGCGTACTGCTGCCAGCGCCGATGAGCCTGAAAACATGAACTTTATTCGCAAACATGTGAATGAGTCTATGTCAAAAGACGGCGCTACTTTTGATCAAGCTACTGCGCGTATCTTTAGCCAAGCTTCCGGCACCTATGGTACTTACGTGGACGATATGGTTACGGATAGTAGCTGGGAGTCTCAGGATGATTTGGAAGGGGTGTATCTGCGCCGTAACGCTTATGCGTATGGTGGTGAGCGTGCCGGGCAGGATTACAGCGTAACTATGCAACGGCTTCTGGGTACAGTCGAGCGTGTAGCTCAGGAAATTGACAGCGTAGAGTACGGTATCAGCGACATCCAACACTACTACAGCGCCAGCGGCACAATCAAGATGATGGCGGAAAAACGCAGCGGCAAAGAGGTAAAGCTTAATTATATCGAAAGCTTTACCAGTGAAACCAAAATTAACGATGTCGGTACGTTGTTGCGGATGGAGTACCGCACCAAACTGCTTAATCCAAAGTGGTATGAAAGCATGCTCAAGTATGACCACAGCGGTGTCCATGAAATCTCCACTCGCTTTAACCATATGTTGGGCTGGGATGCTACCACCGGCGCAGTGGATAACTGGGTTTATGACGAAGCCGGGCAGACTTTCGTGCTAGATGAGGCGATGCGTAAACGTCTTGAACAGGCTAACCCGCAAGCCGTCCACAATATGACTAAACGTTTGCTGGAAGCCCACGGGCGCGGTCTGTGGCAGGCTGATGAGGATGTAATCGAGAAGCTGCGCGATATTTACGAAGACCTCGAAGATAGATTAGAGGGCTTGGTATAGCGGCTGCCTAATTTTCTAAAAGGGGGGGACGCTTAAAATGCGTCCCTTTTTTATGTTAGCATATGTGCCGTAAGCCCCCTAGCTTTAGCTATGGGGATATAAGGCACTCCTTTCTCGCTTTAGCGGGGCTTTAGGTAGAAACTTTACATTTACCTAAAACCGTAGTATAATTGTTCTTATGAGAAAAGCTTTTATGTACAGGATATTCCCCAACAAACGAACCTTGCACATTCTTGAGGCAAGCCTTGAAGACTGTCGTTGGCTCTATAACGATACTTTGGGATTTCGTAAACAGGCGTGGGAGGATGAAAATCGTTCTGCCAATTACTACGAAACCAAAAGACGTATTCCTGTACTTAAAGTTTCTTGCCCTTCCCTTGCTACCGTCCACAGTCAGGTACTTCAAAATGTCACCGAGCGGGTTGACCTTGCGTTTCAAGCTTACTTCCGCAGGGTTAAGTCTGGGGAAAAGGAAGTTGGCTATCCCCGCTTCAAGGGCTATGGATGGTATGACAGCCGGACTTATACCCAAAGTGGTTTTAAGTTGGTCGGCAATTGCCTTGAAGTTTCCAAAATAGGAAGCCTCAAACTTGTATTGCACCGTCCCATCGAAGGGCAGCTTAAAACCCTTACCCTGCGCCGTAGTTCTACAGGCAAATGGTATGCTTGCTTTTCTGTTGAAGTAGAGCCTAAACGCTTGCCAGATAATCCTAATAAGGTAGGCATAGACGTTGGTCTTAAAACCTTTGCTACTCTCTCGGATGGAACTGAGATTGAGAACCCTCGCTTCTTTCGCAAGGAAGAAAAAGCTCTTGCCAAAGTACAGCGTAAACTTTCCAAAGAAACTAAAGGCACTCCTGAGCGTAAATTCAGACGCAAGGCAGTTGTCAGAACTCATGAACGGATTGGCTTCAAACGCCAGAACTTTAGCCACCAAACCAGCCGGAAGATAGTCAATACTAACGGCAAGATTTTTGTGGAAGATTTGACCATCAACCGGATGGTGCATAATCATTGCCTTTCCAAAAGCATCCATGATGCAGCTTGGTCGGCATTTTTCAGTATGTTGAGTAGCAAAGCGGAAGAAGCTGGCTACACTTTCATTGCTGTGAATCTGGCATATACAAGCCAAACCTGTAGCAGTTGTGGTCACAGGCTTCTGGACAAGCTCATGCTCTCCGAGAGAATATTCATTTGTCCAGATTGTAGCCTTCATATAGACCGTGACCTCAATGCCTCTCTAAACATCAAAAGCTTGGGATTACAAGCTGTGGGTTCGCCCCTAGATGCCTCCGCCTTTAGGCTTGGGGAGTAATCACCTGGGTTATAATGATTAGCGGGTAAAATCCAATATGCGTTAGTAACTTATCGGGTACATGGTTTGGATTAAATGAAAGCATACCAGCAAAAAAACACCTCATTATTAACTCGTGTTATTACTAAGCTAGTAGCTTGGATGACGCGCTACAATTGGGTGGTGGCGTTGCTGTCATATACACTGCTAAGCATAATTATTACATTCCCCTTTGTGTTTCGTCTCAATGATTCCATGCTTGGTCCTTCTTTTGAAGGTGATATGCTCTATAGTAGTTGGCAACTCTGGTGGTTCCAACACGCCCTTTCCACAGGGCAAGACCCAAATTACACCAACTATCTTTTTGCTTTACTACCACAGGTTGTGGTTTTTATACAGCTCTATACAAATATGGTATTAGGGCTTTTTTTCATGTGTTTTATGAGTCCCTTTGGTGCAATTAATCTGACCATCTTCTTGGGTTTCGTTTTCAGCGGTTTTACTATGTACCTTCTAGCAGCCGAATTTGTACCAAACAAACTGGCTTGCTTTGTTGCTGGTTTCCTTTTTGATTTTTGCACGTATCATTTTTATAGAGCCGAATTTCATTTAGGTTTGGCTACGCTTTATGCACTTCCTTTTATGGTATGGCGGATATTTATATTTTATAAAAAACCAACTCTTAAAAACGCCTTACTGGCTAGTCTGGGATTGTCCTTTTTGATTCTTACCGATTTTTACTTGACGGCATATTTTCTTTTGCTTTTTGCCTTGCTTTTCTTGTTAGGTAAGGTACTAAGCGATTTTAAGTGGTTCAAAATAAAAAACAATCTTTTACTGAGTGGCTTAGTTCTGATTATTACAGTTGCTATATGTTTCCTACCTTTATCCGTTTATCTGAAAATTGACCCCTCTTTACAAACTGCTTTCAAAGAGGTTTCACAGGGTACTACTTATGCTCTTTCTGCTGATTTATTGAGCTTTTTTGTACCGGATCAAACCAATTTTCTTTTTGGTAATAAAACCTCCAATATTTACCATAACTTTAGTAGTGAGGAAATAAGCTCTTATCTAGGTTTTGTCGCCCTAATTTTAGGAATCGGGGCGTTTTTACCACGTTTAAATCGGCATAAAAATGCTCTTTTCTGGTTGGTCTTTGGCTTTAGCGGTTTGCTATTATCCTTAGGACCTGCCTTACAGGTAAATGGTGTTGCTTATAGAGATTTGCCGTTTTATAACTGGATTTATGGTTGGTCTGCTCTTTCTTTTTTCCGCGCCCCTAATCGTATGGCAATTGTGCCAATGTTTGCTCTGTCCTTACTTTCAGCCTATTCCTTAAATTCTCTATTTTTATGGTTAGCAAAGAAAAGAGCGCCGCTTTATTTTGCTTCAATGCTGGCGGCGCTGGTGATGAGCTTATCTTTGGTTGAACATTTGCCTTATTCTTTTCCTTTTCCTACTACTGAAATTCCAAATCCTGCCTTGTACCAGATAATGGCTGAAGACAAAGAACCGGGCAAAGTGCTTGATTTGCCAGTATATCCCTATGCTAAGTATCAATACTATCAAACCTTGCACCACCGTCCGATTGTGACGGGCTATTTATCGCGTATTACTATTCAGGCTTGGGACTCCGTTGAAACTCTGCCTAATCTTCCCCAACTTTATTCTGACAAGTGGTATAGCTTTCCTGACTTGATTCAACGCGAGATTTATCCGGTGGAGGAAGGTTTTAAAGATGGCTTACAACAAAATAATATTCGATATGTGGTATTACATCGCAATAACGGCGAAGCAATCTACCCTAAACTTCACGAATTTTTACTCGAAAAGTTGGGTGCGCCTTTCTACGATAACAATCAGGAAGGTCTTGATGCATGGAGAATTGAGCCGAGCGTGCCACCAAGCCCGGAGAAATTCCGCTTTCGTCTGGTTTCCGGTTGGGCTTATGGTGAAATGACTCTAAAAGATGGGGTAGTAGAACGCCCGGTATTGCAATCAGGGATACTTTCACTCTACTCCCCTAACGAGATTACACGCTCAATGAGTATTCAAATAAGACCTTTTGATGAACCCAAAACTATACAGGTTCTCTTGAATGGTGCGGTTGTTGCTACTGTAAAGGCAGAACAGCCCTTGCATCTATATACTATTGACCTGAAGAATCTACCCCTGCAAAAAGGCGATAATTCACTGGAAATTGTCAGCCTAGATGCGTGCCATATCTACAACAACGGGGTGTGCCGAAGCTTTGGCGTTCGCAACGTTCAATTTACCGACTCTTTGGCTTTAACCCCCTTGTTACACAAATGGTAGGCTTAACTCATCTCAAAGAAAAATTGGCTGAAAAGATTTACCAACTCAACGGGGCGTTGCAATGGTATATCGTGAATGGTTTCGCTCATTATTATAAACTCTGCTTTGGGTGAACTTACCAACGCCGCTTTTAGCTGTTCTGCGCCCTTGCGCTTCATTTTGATAAAACCTGCCTGCTGCTCATCTTCCGGTAACGTATCGGGCGAGTTGGTAGGTTCGGCACTTATCATTAGCACTGGGCTGTGAATATTAGCGGCATGGGCAAGGTTATCGGTTTCCCACATAGAGCGCAAAATTTGCATGTGGTTCTGACGGCTCAAACGGGGCGCTACCGTATCATCCTCCCGCAGTTCTACAATGTTCAGCGTCATATCTTCAAGCTGTGAATTCCAAACTGGCGCAAGGAACCTCGCTTGCCCTCCCTTGCGAAAATAATCCAGAAAGGTCTGACGAGGAGTCCCTGCAAAATCTGGCGGGGCAAGACGCTTCGCTACTTCTTCCCAGTTATCCATACCGGGACGACCTCGCATATTGCCCATTCCACCGTCCACCAATGCTATGCCAGATACATAGTCAGGGTAAGTGGCAGCATAAGCCAGTGCTATTGTTGCGCCCCACGAATGCCCCACAATAACCGGGCGTTCTGAAGTCAAGTTTTGAGACTCGGCAAAGGCGTGTACATCTTCCACGATTTGGGCGGTGGTATAGCCGTTATCGGGTTTATCGCTCAGCCCATGTCCGCGCTGGTCAAGCGCATAAATCGGGGCGGCGGTAATTTTTAGCAATTCTGCCGCTACCTTGTCCCAAATGCGCGAACCGGAAGCCAACCCGTGTAATAATAAGAAAGGCGTATGTATCTTTGAGTTATTATTGGGCGCACTCCATTTGAGATAATTAAGCTTCACCCCATCCGGTAATACCTGCATATTATTTTCTGCCATTTGTTTTACCCTTTAGATTTATAAAAAGCGGGTATTGCAACCTCGCTTTATTTTGAGATTTGACTTTAAGATTATACAGCTTTTGGGTGTGGCAAGTTTTTTTGCAAAATCAGGTCGAACCTGAACGAAAATATTTTTAGTTTGAATGTGATTGCAAAATTTTCTGCCGCACCCACAGCTTTTTAGCGGCTTGACTCCTGCCCCTCTGAAAGCTATACTTACGCTGAATTGAATATTTTAACATGTTGACTGGGAAAAGTAACCCGGTATGAAGGTCTCAGAGAAAAGAGGTCATCGGCTGAAAGCCTCTTTACCGCAAGCCCGGCGAATACCACCCATGAATCGCTCTGTTAAGCGTGAAGCCAAAGAGTGCGGGAAAAGCCCGTTATAGCTGCCAATGAGAGCTTGCATTTTGCAGGTTGAAGTAGGGTGGAACCACGGAAGAAACCTTTCGTCCCTATTTAATAAATAGGTCGGGGCGAGGGGATTTTTATTTTATAAACTCAGATGCCCCGGTAGAAAGACACTATTCTGGAGGAAAAGAATATGTTTAAACCGGCGAGACCGATTAAAGTAGGTGTGCTGGGCGCAACCGGTGCGGTTGGGCAGCGTTTTTTGCAATGCCTAGAAGGTCACCCTTGGTTCGAGATAACGGCGTTAGGCGCAAGCGGGCGCAACGTAGGCAAGAAATACGGCTCTGTACCCGGTTGGCGGTTATCGTCTGATGTACCTAAGTACGTGCGCGATATTGAACTGGTAGAAGGCGAACCCGGCAAAGATTGGGACTGCGAGGTAATTTTCAGTTCGTTACCAAGCGATATTGCAGGCGACACCGAAGAAAGATTCGCCGCCGCAGGTTACAAAGTTTTCTCCAATGCTCGCAACCATCGCACCGACCCAGATGTGCCATTGATGATTCCTGAAGTAAACCCCGACCACTCCTCTATATTGCGCTTCCAGCAGCAGCAACGCGGTTGGGACAAAGGCTTTATTATTACCAATCCCAACTGTACTACCATTCACCTTGTGCTGGCGCTCAAGCCTTTACAGGACGCTTTCGGTTTGAAAAAGGTGCTTGTTACCAGCATGCAATCGCTCAGTGGCGCAGGTTATCCGGGCGTTTCCGCGCTGGACATTGTGGATAACGTCCTCCCTTTCATTGATGGTGAGGAAAGCAAGGTAGAAAGCGAACCGCTTAAATTGTTAGGGCAACTGGTGGAAAGCAACACCCGCTTTGTAGATGCGGAAATCGCCATCAGTGCCACCTGTACCCGCGTGGCGGTGCGCGAAGCCCATACTGAGAGCGTTTCGGTAGAACTCGGTCGTAAAGCTACCCTGCACGAAGTCTCCGAAGTGTTGCAGAACTTCCAAAGCGAACCGCAGCGTTTGCAATTACCAAACGCGCCTATCAATCCTGTACTGTTGCGCCACGAACACAATCGCCCGCAGCCTTTCTTAGATCGTGATGGCGCAGGAGCGATGGCAACTACTGTAGGGCGTTTGCGTCACTGCCCCATACTTGACTATAAATTCGTACTGGTAGGTCACAACACCATTCGCGGTGCGGCGGCTGCCAGCATTCTCAATGCGGAACTTCTAACGGTGCAAGGCTATGTTGGAAACTAAAGTGGTTTGTATCCAGTGCGGGCGCGAATATGAGCTTAGCGCCGCAATATCGGGTTGTGAAACTTGTGATGGTTTGCTGGAGGTAAAACACAACCTCGAAGCGTTGAAAGGGGTTATTACCCGCGAATGGGCTGAGAAGCGGCGGGTTGAGCGCGGTTTTCCCAACGGTAGCGGCGTATGGCGTTGGCGCGAACTGGTTGCGCCCTTTCCCAATGAAGCGATTGTTTCCCGCAACGAGGGGAATACAAATCTTTACGAGGATGCGCGATTGGCGAAGTGGGCAGGATTGGAAAACCTGTGGCTCAAGCACGAGGGCGAAAACCCCACAGGCTCTTTCAAAGATCGAGGTATGACGGTGGGTATTAGCCATGCCAATTGGATAGGGGCAAAGTATGTGGCTTGTGCCAGTAGCGGTAATACTTCCGCATCGCTGGCGGGCTATGCCGCTCGCGCCGGATTAAAAGCTCTTACTTTCATTCCTTCTGGTAAGGTCGCGCTCGGCAAACTGAGCCAGACTATGGCATACGGGGCTAAAACTGTACAGGTTGAGGGTAGCTTCGATGATGCGCTAGAACTGGTACGGCGGGTGAGCAAGGAAAAGGGCATGTATCTGGTAAACTCGCTCAACCCTTTCCGGCTAGAAGGGCAGAAAACTATCATTTTCGAGGCGTTACAGCAACTGGATTGGCAAGCGCCGGACTGGATTGTGGTGTCGGGCGGGAATCTAGGCAATACCTCCGCTTTCGGCAAAGCTCTTTGGGAAATGCGCGAACTCGGCTTGATAGGCGAAAAACTGCCACGTATTGCCACTATACAGGCGGAAGGGGCAAGCCCTTTCTATCAATATTACCGCAGCGAATTTACCCGTTTCAAGCCCCAAAAGCCGGAAACGGTAGCAACCGCTATCCGCATCGGCAACCCGGTGAACCTTGCCAAAGCTCGCCGCGCTATTGAGTGGACGGATGGCGTGGTGGATTTAGTAACCGACATCGAGATAATGGAGGCGAAAGCGGTACTTGACCGCAGCGGTATCGGCGGCGAACCGGCGGCAGGGGCAACTCTGGCAGGTGTCCGCAAACTGCGCGAAAAGGAAATAATCGGGAAGGGCGACCTGGTAGTGGCAATCATGACCGGGCATATCCTGAAAGATGCCGATAGTATTGTGAACTACCACAGCAATCCGGCGAACCCCGGCGCAAACCCATTGGTGCAAATGGCGGGGACACTAGACGATTTGATGAAGTTGTTGGAAGACAATTAAGGCTATGCTCAAGGGGCGATAGGTCGCCCCTGTTTCTTTTTACCGGACTTTTCTACCATATATAATTTAATCTGTTGCGTGCCTTTAGAAAAACCTTTACAATAGCTTGAGTTGACAATAATTTATTATTAGGGCTACTTTTAGTTACCGACAGGGGGTGTCCTCTTGGGATTGGTAATTGATTTTATTTTATTATTAGTTATTCTGCTCATCGCTTTTATGGGTTTCAATATGGGTCTGGTCAAAATTGGGACAGGCATATTTGGTATGTATCTGGGAATACAGATAGCCACTTATTTCTATAGTGTCTTTGCCGGACTGACTGCTACTGCTAGTAACCCTACCTCGGTTGCTACGAACCAAATTGTATGGTTTTTTACGCTTTGGATAGTGTGGAGTATTATTTTTACCCTCATTTTATGGAGCTTTACTAAAACTATTTATATACCCAAGCGCTTGGCTAGTCTTGACCAACTCGGTGGGCTGACGTTGGGAATGTTTGCGGGAATTTTCGGCTTGTTTGTGATTGCTTTCGTGGTCAGAAACATGGTTATGATTGTTTGGCTCAGTACCGGGCAACCTAATAATTATAGCAATTCAATCCTAGAAGGCTTTAATAACTCAATTATTTTTGGTATTCTTAGATCTCTCCGGTATGTTTATTTAAACATTTTATCGCCTTGGCTGCCGGTATCCCAGATACCCGTATTTAAAGATAATCCTCTCTTCGGGTAACAATGAACGAACGAACTTTGCGGGTGCTGGAGTTTCACAAGGTACTGGAGCGATTGGGTCGCTATATCAGTTTTAGCGCCGGACGTGCCTTGCTTGAAACCTTGCGCCCTTCCACCGACTCTGCCGAAGTTCAGGTTCGCCTCGACACTACCGCAGAAGCGCGTATATTGCTGGAAAAACGCCCGGAAACTACTATCGGGGGTGCGCGTGATATTCGCGATAATGTAAGGATTGCGGCAATAGGGCGTGCGCTTGACCCTTCCGCTTTTCTGGAAATTCGCGCCACCCTCGAAAGCAGTCGTATCTTGCGCCATTCCATCATGAAATCCAATCAGGATGGCTCTATCTATTATCTGTCGCAAATAGCGGCGCGTCTAGCTGATTTACCGCTACTCGAAGGCGAAATTGAGCAAACAATCAGCCCAGATGGTACGGTGCTGGATTCTGCCAGCCCTGCTTTAAGGCGTATTCGCGAACAGATACGCATTACACACGGGCGGTTGCTGGATAAGCTTAACTCCATAATTTCTTCCAACTCACACCAACCGCTTTTGCAGGAGTCGATTATCACCCTCCGCAACGGGCGTTATGTAATTCCGGTCAAAGCCGAATTTAAGGGGCAATTGCGTGGCATCATCCACGATCAATCTGCCAGCGGGCAAACGGTCTATATGGAACCGCTGGCTACGCTTGACCTAAACAACCAATGGAAGCAACTGCAACTGGATGAAAACGCAGAAGTCGAGCGGGTGCTGCGCGAATTAGCCGCTAAAGTGGGAAGGCATGTCTCGGAATTGCTGCAAATGGTCGAGGCTCTGGCTGAACTTGACCTAACTTTTGCCAAAGCGCGTTATGCTGCTGATTTACGCGCTACCCAACCGAAGTTGGCTACTATCCCCCTTCCCGGTACGGTTTTACCGGAAGGCACCTATCTCTTAAATTTTATCAGAGCGCGTCATCCTCTTATCAGTGGAAAAGTAGTGCCGATAAATTTCTATTTGGGTGGGGATTTCAGGGCGCTGGTGATAACGGGTCCTAATACCGGCGGTAAAACTGTTAGCCTGAAAACCGCCGCTTTATTGACTCTCATGGCGATGGCGGGCTTACATTTGCCTGTAGAAGAGGGTTCACAAACGGCAGTGTTTCAGAAAATCTTTGCCGACATCGGAGATGAGCAGAGTATAGAGCAAAGCCTCAGCACTTTTTCCAGCCATATGAACAATATTATCGGTATGCTGGGGGAAATTGATCGCAATACGCTGGTGATACTCGATGAACTAGGTGCAGGCACCGACCCCGCCGAGGGTGCTGCCCTAGCGCGAAGCCTGATTGAACATATTTTGCAACGAGAAGCGCACGCTGCTATCACTACGCACTACAGTGAATTGAAGAGCTACGCCTACCTGACTCCGGGAGTGCAGAATGCCAGCGTGCGCTTCGATGTAGAAACCCTTTCGCCTACCTATATTCTGGATATTGGTTTGCCCGGTCGCAGCAATGCGTTGGCAATTGCCTTACGCTTGGGTTTGCCCTCTAGTATTATCGAACAGGCACGCAGTTATGTATCCAGTGATGATGTGCAGGTAGATGCCCTGATTTCAAAAATCCAGTCTGAGCGCGATGAAGCCGGACAAGCTCGCTATGAAGCTATGAAGCTGAAAGCTGAAATCGAAAAGCAGCGGGACGAGTTGAATCGGCAACTACGGCATATAGAGGATGAGAAACGCAAGGCAGCGGCAGCCGCTAGAGAGGAAGCCCGCCTTGAGTTTGAGCAAGATTTGATTGCGATGCGCGAGGAGAGTCGGGCAGTACGGCAGCGTCTTGTTGATATTGATCAGGCAGTGCGGGCTGCCGGTGAGAAAACCGAAATTGCGGCTGAGTTAGAGAAGCAGCGTAAAGCTTTGGCAGAGGCGGAAAAACTCGCGCTCGAATTGCAACGCAGAGCGCAACGCCGCGCCCGCGAAAAGGCGCAAGCTAAAACACGGGCTGAATCCGAACCAGAACCGTATATCGGTGAACTGAAAGCGGGAGACAGGGTGCAGATTATCAGCTTACAACAAGAAGGTGTGCTGTTGGCTGGTCCTGATACTGAAGGTATATACGAAGTACAGTTCGGCAGCTTCAAGGTTAAAATCTCATCGCTGGATTTAAAACGTCTTCCCGGCAAACCCCGTTCATCTGATAAGCCGCTGACTCTTCGGGAGCGTGCCGACCTTGAAGGCGCGGCTGAAAAACAGAGCGGTATCCGGGTTAATGCCCGAAGCCGTGCCGAATTGTCCGAGACTGTTTCGCTGGAATTGGATATGCGCGGTTGGCGGGCGGAAGAGGTAGCGGCTGCGCTAGATCGCTATTTGAATGACGCTTACCTATCTAACATGCCTTTTGTGAGGCTGGTGCATGGCAAAGGCACAGGCACTTTGCGTCAGGTTGTTCGCACCTATCTGAAATCGCACCCGCTGGTAAAATCTTTTCGCAGTGGCGAAAACGGCGAAGGCGGAGAGGGTGTTACTGTCGCTACTATGGCAAATTGAAATTTGGTTATTGCCAATATTGTTTCTACCGGATAGTTTTTATGCCATTGGTTGAAGACCCCAACCTTTTTATTCAAGGTGAAGAAAAGTATTATCTGGCTTTTAGTCGGGTAGAAGGAATTGGTCCCCGCCGCCTGATGCGCCTTCTGGCTTATTTCGGCACGCTCTCCAAAGCTTGGAACGCCGGCTTGGGAGACCTGATGCACGCAGGTTTGGAAGCCAAACTTATCGAACGGATTGTTCACTTGCGCCGCACTTTAAACCCTGATGCCGAAATGGAAAAGCTGGCAAAAATGGGAATAGAAGCGTTGGTAATCGGTGATGGGCGTTACCCTGCTCGCCTTGCTGAAATCGAGAGTGCGCCTCCTTTGCTTTATCTCCGGGGTCAGCTTACCGCTCAGGATGATTTGGCTCTGGCAATTGTTGGCACGCGCAAAGCCACTCACTACGGTAAAAGCGTAACAACCCAACTGGTGGGCGAGATGTCTAGGGCGGGTTTAACTATTGTGAGCGGGTTGGCGCGAGGTATTGATACATGCGCTCATCAGGTTGCGCTGGAAGCGGGCGGACGCACCGTTGCTGTGTTGGGGTGCGGTGTGGATGTAGTTTATCCTCCTGAGAATGGGAAAATAATCCAGCAAATTTTACATGAGCAACGTGGCGCAATTATTTCAGAATATGCTCCCGGAACTAAGCCCGATGCTCATAATTTCCCACCCCGCAACCGCATTATCAGCGGAATGTCATTGGGTGTGCTGGTAGTAGAGACGGGCGAACGCGGCGGCGCTTTGATAACTGTTACTTATGCCAATGAACAAGGTCGCGAGGTTATGGCGATTCCCGGTTCAATTTTCAGTCCTACCAGCGCTGGTACAAACGCCATAATTCAGCAAGGCGCTACACTTGTTAGTTCCGCGTCTGATATAATGCAGGCGCTTGGGTTGGTACAACAATCTTTTAAGCAAACCGGGTTGCCTGAAATTGCCGAAATTACAGGCGATGATGATGTAGAACGTGCTTTGCTTCGCGCTATCAGCAATGGCGGTAGCGAACCGCGCCATATTGATGAAATAAGTCTAGAATGTGGTTTATCTATAGCGATAGTTTCAGGTGCGCTTACAATGATGGAATTGAAAGGTAAGGTTAAGAATCTTGGTGGCATGCGCTACTGTTTGGCTGTGACTATCCGTAATTGAGGAAGTTTGTGAATTTAGATGAACCTTAGCCCTAAATACTTGCTGCTGTTAGGCTTACTCCTGAATATAGCACTTGCTGCTTGTTCGGACACCGTCTTACCTTCTCCCACTCCGGTTGCCACTGCCGTAACTACTCTAATTTCTGAAGGTACTGTAACCGCTGAGATTGACCCTGTTCGTCCCTACCAAGCCGAGCAGCAAACCGTAGCGCCTGATACTAGTGGGGCGTTTGTGCGAAACCAACCCTCAGCTACGCCCGTTTTTGCCCCTTCCCAAACCCCCTTGCGTGGTCTTACTCCCATATCGATTACTCCGGCGGCGCAAAGCCAACCTTTGCCTAAAGGCGGGTTTGTGGTAGCTACTAATGGTGGGCTATTCTGGCTTAGCTCTGATGGCAAGGATGAGAGCAATATTTTATCTGGCTATTCTTTCAGTGAACCTAAAGTAGCGTTTGACGGTAGCAAGGTTGCGCTTTTTCGTACTGACCCTATCAGCTTACACAAGCAATTTTTTCTGGCTTCTGCGGGTGGAACGCTTAAGCCTATAACAGAAGCAGGTGGCACTATTTTGAACGCCGCTTGGTCACCTGATAGCAAAACTTTGGCTCTTACTCGAATAACGGACGATAACGGGGATGGTATCGCCAATGAGTATGATACGCCCTCAATTTGGCTATATGACGTGGCTACCGATAAGCAGCGAAAACTGACCGATGGGCGCAACCCTGCTTGGTCACAGGATGGTCAGCGTCTTCTTTTTGTTATGCCCGGTCAATATAATGATGACATTGACCCTACAACTCACAAACCTCGCTGTAGCCCTAATAGTTTGGCGCTGTATAACCTCCAGAACAACACTCGTCGCGTCTTATTGGACACTGTGAAAAAGTTGGAAATAACGCTACCTTCGGATATGGAAGATGGTTTAAAAGGGCAAACAGTAACCGTGCGCTATTTCAAAGAAGTAACTTGGAATCCTGACGGTAAACGCCTCACCGTTAGCGCGGATGCTTTGACCAAAAGTGGCGGAAGCGTGGGACTGATACTGACCGTGACAGCCGATGATTTAACCCCTAAGTTGGTGACGGCGGGCGGTGATGCTGCACTTGGGGTGGTGTGGTCGGATGACGGCAAGCGTCTTGCCTACGAAATTGAGCCGCAATTCCCGGTAAAGCCTTCCAGCGCGTACCGACTGGCGTTGGTTGACACCCTCTCTCCTCCTCAAGCGCCTCGCCTCTATATCGGTATGGCTTCAAATCGCACCGAAACCCGCCAACCTCGCTGGATAAATCATGGGCAACAACTGGCTTTTCAGGAGATTGAAAGCGGCGCGTTGGTAGTAATGGATGAAAGCGGCAATACTACTCGTTTGGTGGGTGGTTGCAACGGCTTCGACTGGTTGAATTAAAATTGCAGCCCCCGCGCCTTTTTGCAAGGGTTTTCTAGTTCACGGTGCGGCGTGTGTTGCTACGACCATCGAAGCTGTACAATACTTTTTTGTTATCGTTCACTGTTTCAAGGTGTACCCCACGCCCCCAGAGTTTGTAAACATATTGCAGCACTTTTTCGGCGTAACTGACATCTAACGGAGTACCTTCAAACTGGTGCTTTAGATATAACTCGCCGTTCTGCTTGTAATCGCCATCTTCCACCACGATGTAAGGGTCGCCGAAGTTGGTCATACTGGCAACCAGTCCATCGCGCACTTTTTCCCAATCCTTCTCTACAATAACCCACTGACCATCGCGCTTCTCGTACAGGTAAAGGTCAAGTTCTTCAATCAGGTCTTTGGTAAGGTAATTACGTAAGAAAGAAATATCGTTATCCAGTTCGCGCACCTCGAAAATTTTGTTGCGACCTTCCCCGCCCAATCGTTTCAAGCGTTCCTTTTCTTCAGCGGTTGGTTTATCCCAGCGTCGCTCAATATCCTCCCAAATTTTCCAGCCTATATAATACGGGTTAATATTACGGCGGTTAGGGGATAGTACCCCCGAATTTAGCTGAGCGTACTCGGTAAATTCTGCATCATTGAAATCCAGTTCGCGCACAATGCGCTGATGCCACAGGGAAGCCCAGCCTTCGTTCATAATCTTGGTTTGTTTCTGGGGCAGAAAATAGAGCGCCTCGTTTCGGACAATTTCGATTATATCGCGCTGCCAATCTTCCAGTTCCCGGCTATAAGTCATAATAAACCGAAGCAAGTCTTTTTCAGGATTGGGTGGGAATTTCTTGCGAGCTTTTTCTTTATCTTTCTCCGCCTGTTTATCTTTGTCCTTTGTTTGATTATCCAAATCCCACAGGTCGGCGTAAGGTGATTCGGGCTGCGTATTAGCAATTTCAAGTGGGAGGGACAGTTCTTGTCTAATTCGCACAGTGGTATCAATATGTTCTTCAATTGAAAGCACTGCATCCAAATATTTTTCTACTTCTTCAGAGCCATGGTTGTATTCATACTTGTTGATACGTTCGGCATGAAGGCTGGCAATATCCACCATCTGTCGGTTGGTATGCCCAAAATAGGCGTTATGTTTGAAAAAATCCACATGTCCAAGCACATGGGCAATTACCATTTTCTGCTGCCACAGGCTATTGGCTTCCATCAAAAAGGCGGTGGCAGGGTTGCTATTGATAACCATTTCATAGATTTTGGAAAGCCCGTAATCGTACTGGGTTTTCATCCGATAGTAGGCTTTGCCGTGTGTCCAGTGATTGAAGCGTCCCGGTATAAGATATGCGCCAAACTCGTACATTATATAAGCCGGAACTACTTCAAAATGCACCTGAAAAGGGTCTAGCCCAAAATTGTGCGCCAGCCCCAAGCATGTATCAATGGCTTCTCCCAACTCGGCAATCTCACGGTCGTCTTGTGAAGAGTTAGAAGGGTCTAAAATATCCAGATTTGCCATAATCAATTTCCTCTTGCCATGCTACCATCAGGCGCAACAGCATCTTTCCTGACGAGGGAGACCAAAGCCTAATTTTTTGTAATTTCGTTCTCCGAGAAGAAGCGACGCAACGCCGGGTAAACTTCCGCTTTATCCGCGATGGTCACACCTACGAACTTCTTGTTATCTATTCGGCTATAAGCCGACATCAGCGTACTCATCAGGCTGTAATGACTTTCGCGGATTTCGCCGTATCCGAAGATATTGCAAATATCAATGAATTTCAGCACTAAATCTACGCAACGGTCATTATCCCAAGGAAGGTTGCCGCCATCGGAGAAGTGGAAGGGGTAAATGTTCCACTCCTGCGGGTTGAACCTCTCATGAATAATCGAAAGCGCCAGTTCGTATGCGCTAGAAACCTGCGTACCGCCACTTTCGCCTTTGTTGAAGAACTCCTCTTCGGTTACTTCTTTGGCTTCGGTGTGGTGGCTGATAAAAATGATATTCACATTGTTATATTTGGTGCGGAGGAAGCGTACCATCCAGAAATAAAAGCTGCGGGCTATATATTTCTCGAAATCACCCATTGAGCCTGACACGTCCATCATAGCGATAACAATCGCATTGGATTGAAGCTTGACTTCTTTATCCCACGTTTTGAAGCGCAAGTCCTCGTTTTTCACATCTTTAAAACGCGCATCCCCTGCCATTGCATTACGTTTGATATTTTCCATTATGGTACGCTTCTTATCTAGGTTTGCCAGTACGCCGACTTTGCGTACATCCATGAAGCGCACCGACTCGCTTTCTAGTTCTTGATGTTTCTTTTCTTCGAGATTGGGCAAGCCAAGGTCTTCAAAAATTAACTCAGCCAACTCGTCAATGCTGACTTCGGCTTCATAGTAGTCCACGCCGGGTTGGTCGCCCGCTTCTTTACCCTTGCCGGGACCATCCCCCTGCTCTTGACCGATTATATCTCCGATTTTCGAATTTCCGTTACCCTGACCCACCCCTTTGCTCTGATTATGGTCGTAACGAAAACGGTACTCATCCAACGAGCGAATCGGCACTTTGATAGTTTTTTTTCCATCGCTCAGAATAATATTTTCTTCGCTAACTATATCGGAAAGGTTCTTTTTAATTGCTTCTTTAATTTTTTCTTTATGGCGTGTTTGGTCAATAGGACCTTTGCGGTGCAAAGACCAATCTTGTTTTGTAATAGAAAACATACCTTTGGAGAAAGTGATAGTATCGGACATATAATTTCCACTCCCTTCCGGAAAGCTGAGGAAGTGGCGGGAGAAAATAACCCCCGCCCGTAAATCTTAGCGGTTTAGCAGGCTGCCCACGTAAGTTAGCAGCGCGTTTGCCGAATCAACAGTATAACCTTGCTCTTTGACCAAGCGGTCAATCACGTCATTAATTTTGCGCAACTGCTCCTGATCAGGAGTACGGATGCTGGTGGTGATTTTTACGATGTCTTTCAGGTCGGTAAAGAGCTTTTTCTCAATAGCTTCTTTCAAACGCTCATGGCTGGTGTAATCGAAGGTTTGACCGCGCCGCGCCAACGAGGAGATACGAATTAAGATTTCCTCTCGGAAGGTTTTCTTGGCGTTCTCTGTAACGCCGATTTGTTCTTCAATAGAGCGCATCAGCGTTTCATCCGGGTCAAGTTCTTCTTCGGTGATAGGGTCTTTGAGTCTGGCTTTATTACAGTAAGCCTCAACATTATCCAGATAATTATGCAGCAATGTACGCGCCGACTCTTCAAAGCTGTAAACGAAGGCTTTCTGGACTTCTTTCTTGGCAATTTCATCGTATTCCTTGCGTACTTCGCTAATGAAATTCAAGTAACGTTCCCGTTCTTCACGGGTCACGCTGGTATGTGATTCCAAGCCATCTCGCAAAGCCCGCAAAGCGTCAATCGGCGTAATGAATTTAGCGCCCTGTCTAGATAGTATGTTGGAAAGTTGGTTAATTACATAGCGTGGGCTAATCCCATCCATGCCCTCGCGCACCGTCTCTTCCTGCAATTCTTTAACATCTTTCAGCTTCAGGTCGTCCACTTCTTCGCCATCGTAAACCTTTAGTTTCTTCATCAGGCTGATGCCCGCTTTCTTGGGTGGTTCTAGTCGGGTTAGAAGGGCGAACATGCTGGCGACACGCAGTGTATGGGGCGAAATATGCACATCTTTGAGAGCGCTTTGTGAAATCAGCTTCTCGTAAATTTTCACCTCATCGCTGACTCGTAGGTTATACGGCACTTTGACCAGAATAATGCGGTCTTGCAACGCTTCGCTTTTCTTATTACCAACGAATGAACTGTACTCGTTCTCGTTAGTATGCGAGACTACCACCTCATCAGCGTAAATCATGCTGAAACGTCCGGTTTTGATATTCTGCTCTTGTGAGAGAGTGAGCAGGACATACAGGAATTTCTCGTCACTTTTCAGCATTTCGATAAATTCCATCAAGCCGCGATTGGCAATATTCAATTCACCATCAAAGCGGTAAGCTCGTGGGTCACTTTCGGTTCCGACCTCGCCGATAGTGCTGAGATCAATCCCACCGACCAATTCAGAAATATCTTGGCTCTTGGGGTCGCTAGGGGTAAATGTGCCGATACCAAAGCGATGTTTTTCACTCAGCAGCACTCGCTTGATTGGGACTTTTTCTATTTTGCCTTCATAAAGATGTGTTAAATTCCAGAGGCAGCGTGGGCATAAATCCCCTTCGATATAGATGCCGTAATCCCGCTCTATGTCGGCGCGAAGGTCTTCGGGAACAAGATGCAAAGGTTCTTCATGCATCGGGCAATCTTTAATAGCGTAAACGGCACCGTCAGCCGAGCGGCTATATTTTTCTAGCCCACGCTTTAAAAGAGATACAATAGTGCTTTTCCCGCCACCAACCGGACCCATCAACAATAGAATGCGCTTGCGTACTTCGAGGCGTTGTGCCGCTGAATTGAAATATTGCACAATTTGCGAGATGGGTTTTTCCAACCCGAAAATTTCGTCGTTGTAGAAGTTGTACTTAATATCCCCGTTTTTACCAACTTCAACCCCGGCGGACATGATCATGTCGTAGATGCGACCGTGAGAGAGTCGCGCTATTTTTGGAGTTTTGGTGACTAATTCAAAGTAGTCAGCAAAAGTTCCTTCCCAGTTCAGTTCTCTCTCTTGATTGCGATAGTCCTCCAGACGCTTGAGCAAGTCCATAAGTTGAAACTCCCCTTTCAGGTGTTGTCTTTACCTGACATTTTTGTGGTTGAAATGCTAGGTAGGGTAACACTTTTCGGATTTGCCTGCCACAGCAGGTTGTACCAAGATTGAAACTATGAAAATATATTACCGCTTACTAATTTGGGCATTATTGTTGGATTGCTAACTCGACCAGAACCTGAATTTGTTTGTAATTGGTATGGGTAGTTAAGAGGTTAAAAACCCTCGTGAAAACTTAGAAAGGCATACAGATCAGGCTTGGTTGCCAGTTTTCTAAAGAAAAGACCTTGACGTGCGGTGTTTTTTTTATTACTCCAATTATTACCCGCTTAAAATGTGGGCAATTTGTGGTCGTTTGCACTTTGCAAGATTAGATTGCTAAAAAAATATTACACGAAATAATTGTAAATATCAAGGATAGTCGCGTTGTTTGCGCGATATAAACAGGTGACTCTTGAGTAATAATTCGAGTTGCTTTTTCTCCAATTCCGCGCTTGACAAATCAAGCCCTGACCCCTATAATCATAAATCGTAAACGGGTGCTTCTAAACCCGACTTAAAAAGCAAAGCAATATGTTGTTAAGCGGAAGTGGCTCAGTGGTAGAGCATCTCCTTGCCAAGGAGAGGGTCGCGAGTTCGAATCTCGTCTTCCGCTTCTTTTTTTACCTTATTGATGATGGTGTTAGAGTAGTGTTAGATTCGGCTTAACGCCAGCTTACGCTATTTTCTTACCCATCATTTTTTGTTATAATCGCTGAACAGAATAACCTAGTAAGACTTGTACGTACCATACCTTCGGGTTAAAAAATCTAATAGGATAAGGATGGAGAAATCTGGTGAAAATCACCGCTGAAAAAGACGAACAAAGCCAATACATAGTGCGGATTGAGATTGAGCCTTCCGAATTGGAAGATGCAAAGGGTAGAGCAGCTAAAAATCTTTCGGGTCGGGTGCGCGTTCCCGGTTTCCGTCCCGGCAAAGCACCTCGTGCGCTGGTAGAGCGCATTGTAGGTCCCGAAGCTGTTGCAGAAGAAGCTACCCGTCTTTTGTTCCCTAAAGCTTATAAAGAAGCGATTGATGCCAACCAGATTAAGGCGATTGGCGACCCTGAAATGGAAATCGAGTCGAGTGACCCGCTTACCATAAAAGCTACGATTCCGGTTGAGCCTACTGTAATCCTAGGCGATTATAAGAGTATTAAGAAAGAACTGGTTATCCCTGAAGTTACCGATCAGGAAATGGAAGAAATAATTAATAACCTGCGTGACCAGCAAAGCACTTGGGAAGAACCAGAAACTGAACGACCTGCTCAGGATGGCGATCGGGTTGAAGTTGATATGCTTACCATTAAGGATGGCGAGCCTTCTGGTGAACCCGTCAATCGCACCGGTGTGCTGGGCAAAGGCGAACTCCTGAGCCAACTTGAGGCACAAATACCGGGTATGTCTATTGGCGAAGAAAAAACCATTGAAATTGAGCGCCAAAAACCCGTAGCTGCCTCTGCTGAGGAAGGCGCGGAACCCGAAGAAATCGCCGAGAATGTAGAAGCCGAAACGCCTCTTGTTTTCAAGGTTACTCTTAAGAGTATTAAAGTTAAAAATGAACCTGCGCTTGATGACGCTTTTGCAGCAAGCGTAAGCGATGTACAAACCTTTGATGAATTGAAAGAACGTATCCTCTCGAATCAGAAATCTCAAAAAGAGAGTGATGCGAGACGGAAGTTAGTGGACACTCTTATCGAAGAGGTAGTAGCTCTATCTGTTGTCCAAGTTCCACCGATATTGGTACATTCTCAAATCGGTATGCTAGAGGAAGATTTAGCAAATCGTCTCAAGCAACAGAAATTATCGCTTGACCAGTATCTCTCAATCATGGGTAAATCCCACGAGGATTTCCATGAAGAACTGCGCCCGCAGGCCATTATTCGACTCAATACCGCTTTGGTGTTGCGAGAAATTGCTACTGCGGAAGGTGTCGCTGTTTCTGGAGAAGAGACCGACCGCGAAGTTGAAAACATGGTTAACGAATACAGCGTTGGCGCTCCTGAAGAACAAAAAGAAGAACAGAAGAACCGTCTGCGCGATATTTTCAACCAAAAAGAAATGCGCGAGAACCTGAGCGAGAATCTTTTCAGCCGAAAACTAGCAGATAGGCTTATTGAGCTATCTATTGGCGCATCGGTTGTTGCTGAGAGTGCCTCTGGTGGAGAGGAAACCAAATCAGAAGTAAATGAAGCTAAAACCGAGTCCTAAGCTGAAGTAAAACCTAAAGCAAAGTCTCGGACTGAAGCTAAAGACGCAAAGGCTGGAGAATACTCCGAAGCCGATGACGTACAAATATAACCAATTTTTTATAAGGAGATAATTATGGGCAACTTTGATGTACCCAACATAAATAAATATGGAATTTACGGAAGTTCTCCAGTTCCGTTTTCCAATATTATGCCTTACGTTATTGAAAATACCGGTAGAGGTGAACGCCAATATGACGTTTTTAGCCGCTTGCTTAAAGATCGCATTATTTTCCTTGGCACCGAAATCGAAGATCAAGTTGCTAACGTCCTGATTGCTCAATTGCTGTTCCTTGAGCATGAAGACCCTGAAAAGGATGTACAGCTTTACGTCAATAGCCCCGGCGGCGCTATCACTTCCGGTCTAGCTATCTATGATGCAATGCAGTTCATTCGCCCTGAAGTAGCCACCATTTGTATGGGTCTGGCTGCCAGTATGGCAACCGTGTTGTTGTGTTCAGGTGCTAAAGGCAAGCGCATCGCAATGCCCCACAGCGTGATTCATCAGCACCCGGCACTCGGCGGTATGCGTGGTTCCGCGCCTGACATTGAAATTCAGGCACGCTTTATGCTGGACTTGCAACGCCGCACTCGCGAGATTATGGCGAAACACACCGGTCAGTCCTACGAAAAAATCAGCCATGACTTCGAGCGTGATCGTTATATGACCCCGCAGGAAGCCAAAGAATACGGTATCATCGACGCGATTTACGGCGACGAATAAAACCCAATAAAATTAACCCCGCCTCTGCAAAAGAGACGGGGTTTTTGTTTGAAACTTAGAATTTAGCTTTTGTTTCTGCCACTGCTTCTAGCTTGCGGATTCAGACAACTTACCATTTCCTCACCTAGAAGTCCGCTCACTAAGTTGCGAGCCGCCACGTCTGCCATCTTTGTGCGTGTCTCCAACGTGGCGCTTCCAATGTGCGGCAGAATTGTTACTTGCGGCAACTCCAACAAAGGATTGTCGGCACGCATCGGTTCTGGGTCGGTTACATCCAGACCCGCCCCTCGGATTTGCCCGCTTTTGAGCGCATTCAGCAAGGCTTCTTGATTTACTACTGGACCGCGCGAGGTATTTATCAAAATCGCCGAAGCTTTCATTTGCTCAAACTCGGCTTTACCAACTGAATGCCGCGTTTCGGGAGTAAGCGGTACATGCAAAGTGATGAAATCGCTACGTTTTAGTAACTCTTCCCTGCTTACAAACTTGACTCCTAATTTTTCTTCGGCTATCGAACTTTGAAACCTATCATGGTAAATAAGCTCCATGTCAAAGCCTTTAGCTCTTTTTGCCACTGCATAACCGATACGCCCCATGCCCATAATGCCTAGCGTTGCATGGTGTACATCCATCCCTAGATTATCCAACGGTCCCCATGTACGCCATTTATCCTGTTTAACGTATTCCACCATTTCATGCACACGGCGGGCGGTTGCCATAATCAAGGCAAAAGCCAAATCGGCAGTAGTTTCGGTTAAAACATCGGGGGTGTTACCTGCGAGTATGCCGCGTTCGGTGCAAGCCGCAACATCAACATTATCAAACCCAACTGCATGGTTGCTAACTACGCGCAATTGCGGACACGCATCCAGAAATTCGGCATCAATTCGTTCGGTCAGCATCGCCAGCACGCCCACGCAATCCGCCGCTTCTTTGAGCAGTACCTCTCGCGGAACAGGTCTATCTTCTGCCCAGAATTTCAATTCGGTGGCTTCTTGCAAACGTTGCATAACTTCATTCGCTATAACACGTGTTAAATAAACCTTCGGTTTCATCCTTGAATTCCTTTCTTTGCTCTACACTGAGACAAAGACTTTAGTTTGGCAAGGGTAATTCGTAAGCCCCATTTGTTCCGGCAATCACCACACGCCCTACTATGTTAATAAATAGCCCGTGTTCGACTACACCCACCAAATTCTTGATTTTATCTGCCAATTCTGAGGCATTCTCAATATTAGAGAACTGGCAATCGAGAATATAGTTACCGCTATCGGTAATGTAAGGTGCATTTTCGCGCTGGCGCAGTACCGGTTCGCTGCCCATATCCAGCAGACTTTGTGCGACATGGCTCCAGCCGAAGGGAATTACCTCAACCGGGATGGGCATTTTCGTACCTAGCCTATCCACCAGTTTGGTTTCATCGGCAATGATAATTTCAAGTTTGCTCGCATTTGCTACCAGCTTTTCCCATAAAAGTGCGCCGCCGCGTCCTTTAGTTACATTGAAAGTGCTAGGTTCGACTTCATCCGCACCATCTACGGTTACGTCCAAGCCGCGCACGTCGTTTAACTCTTGTACCTGCAAGCCGTAACCCTTCGCCAGACTCGCTACCCGTTCGCTGGTTGCTACACAGGTGATATTTTCAAGTTCGCCACGATTGACCCGTGCCGCCAGTTCTGCCAGAAAAATTTCTGCGGTTGAACCACTACCCAATCCTAGAAAAATATTACTGGTTATAAAGCGGTCAAGTGCATAACTTGCCGCTGCCAATTTCATTTCGTCTTGTGTCATTTTTGCCCTATCTTACTATTGAAATTGATATGCCGTCTAATCTGTCGCGAATAAAAGGTTTTAGATATAATCACTCACCTGTTTGCCGATACCGTTGCTCAAACTATCAACCATCTGGGTATCTCTCTACAAAAATTGACAAATTTGTCTAAATTATAGCAGATTATTAGCCTATCCACAGTCTTGCGAAGTAACAGGCGCACATTAGACTGAATAAGAGAACGGAAAATACAAAGTAGCATAAGCGCAAACCGGGATGACGGACGGTAAGGTGAGCAAGGGCAAAAAAGGATGGAAAGAGTACGAGTGAGAAACGCGGAAAGCTCATTAGCGGTTCGTAGGAAGCGGCTGATAGTAACGGCACCAGTATAGCGAGACCATCAAAGAGTATGTAGCTGAGCAGAATTTTCCCTTTGCGCCCGTAATAGCACACTGCCATAAAAAATATTAGATTGGCAATGAAAAAGAATAACTCTAGTTCTAGAATGGGCGTGGGGATTTCTTCTGCCATAACGCCGTGGGGAGGGCGATCAATAATAATTTTCAGACTGTTTACAAGTGTATCCCAAGGTAAGGAAAAATGCCTACCCCAGCGACTTTGGGCTTCCAATAGCGTGGTAAGGCTGCCTGTTATACTCCACAATGCCAATATATGCCCTGCCAACGCTAAAACTGGAAGAAATAGAAATAAAACCTGCGCCACTATTCGATGGTTGAGTTTTTGCAAGCGATTTGCCTGCCACCATTCCCAGAGTAGCGGTACTACCAGCAATACTCCTATATTGCGGGTAAGCGTTGCCAATGCTCCTAAACCGGCTGCGATAGCCCAGTTACGATAGCGCCGCATTGCCAATAACGCTCCCAATGTTAATGCCATAAATAGCGATTCGGTATAGGCTGCCAAGAAATAAAAAGCGGTTGGGTAAGTTGCTATAAATAAAAGAGTATTTCGCGCTATCTGCTCGTTTTGGTATTCATGGTGGGCAATTTCGTAAAGCAGGATGAAAACAGCCAACGTGGAAAGATTTGAAATTACTAAAGCGGCTATGCCATAGTTACCGCCTAATGCTATTCCCAAGAACTTAATCAGCAATGGAAAGAGAGGAAAAAAGGCGGTTTGCGGTTCATTGTAATAGCCCTTTTCGGCGATGTCCAGATACCAGTTAGCATCAAAGCGCAGCCATGTTCCCGCCAGCCTTTCTTCCCAATAGCCAAACCCGATGCCCTTGTATCTATCGTCCAGATAATTGAGCGGCAAGCTTTCTAGCGAAATAAAGGGAAAAATAAACAGAGCCAGCCTGAATACCGCGAAAATTAGCAGTGGGGTTTTCCAGCGTTGCCACACTCGGTTTGAAAAATTATAAAACGCGCTGCGCTTTTCTGTAGAACTAAGTGCCATTACCTTGCTTCATGAAATTTGGTTTTGAGTATTGCAAAATAAGCATAGAGATGCGGGTAGTTTAAGTCAATACCCTGAGTATCAGGAAATCCAGTACCAGTTGACGAAGCGTGCTAGGAATATGCCCAGTAACATTGTAGCTGAGAACAGATAAGTATGATGCAAGAAACGCCAACGCCCGCTTAGATGCGCCAGCACAATAAAAAGTGGAAAGAGTATCAGGGCGAAACGTGGGAAACTCAGCAGTGGGACGCGCTGTGCCGGGGAAAATAGCGGGAATACCAGCCCTATTGTAGCGAAAACCATGTAGCTGAACGGCATCAGTTTTTTATACGTCAGCCAAAAACCGTATAGGAGTAACAAAGCTGCCAACCCAAAGAAAGGCAGGTCAATCAGCGTAGGGTCTTCCCAAAAAGCGTTGGGAGGCGCGAAACCATCTGAACCGCGTTGAGTAAAAAAGATGCGTATTGCATCAACCACCGTATTCCATGGCAAATTAAAGCGTCGGTTCCAGTTGGTTTGCACCTGAAAAATGAGAAAGGGATTACCAAAATTTGCGCCAACATAACCAAGCCAGCCAACCAGCGCCAGCGGCGGAAAAAGCAAAGGCAGCAAGCTTCTGAAGCTATTCCCACCCGCACGCCATTGTCGCCACCATTCCCATGCAAGCGGCAATACCAACGCTACACCCAGATTGCGGGTAAGAGCTGCCAACCCTGCCAGTATGCCAGCCCTCCAAAAGTTGCGATTATGGCGTGCTTCAAGGAAAGCCCCAAGCGTGAGAGCCAAGAATAAGCCCTCACTATAAGCGGCTGACAAATAAAAGGCGGTTGGGAAAAATGCTAGGTAGAGAAGGGCGCGTGCTGCGGTTTCTGTTCCGAAATCACGCCGTACCAGTTCATACATTAAAACAAATACTGCCAGCGCTACCCCTCCTGAAACCAGCGTGGCTGCCAGCAGGTAGTTGCCGCCTGTCACAAAGCCAACCACCTTTACCAGAATTGGGTAGAGCGGAAAAAAAGCCAATGTATCATCGTCAGCGTGATAGCCTTGTTCTGCGATTTTTAGAAACCACTCGCCATCCCAATGTGACCAAACACCCAGCAGCCGTTCGCCCCAGAAGTTTAACATAGGCAAGTTGTAACCGGAGCGACTTTGAGGGGCAATAGTTGGGAAAAGCGTCCATGCGAAAAAGGGCAACATTCCAATTGCCAGCCTGAATCCAATGAAGGTGAAAATAGGTTCTTTCGAGCTTGAAAACACGGAATAAAAAGAGTGCAGCCGTTTTGATAAAGCTACACTCTGGCGATTTTCTCCCGTGCGTTTAGCCATCTAGGCAGCCTCAAATCCCTCACGCCGGTTATTTTCTATTTCAGCTTTTGGTGTGACCACAACTCCTCCGCTGGCATTGCTGGCTGTACCCTTAAAATCTTTACCTAGATAAAGCTGGATAGAGGCTTCGGTAGGGGCGCTCTTTGGTCTTTTATCGGGCGACATCTGGGTGATTTTCAAATTTGGCAGGTTGCCCAGATACGACTTCAAGCGTGCGATTGTATTTGGCGCTGCTCCCATCGTGTAATCCACAATCTCGGTGAAATCATGCGGGTCGCCATCCTGTGCGTCCGAAGTTCTGAAACCCTGTGACATCAGGAAATCGGAGAATTTTGAGGCTAACCCGGTTGTGCCATTGGCATTCAATACTTGTACTCGAACTTGTTCGCGCCTTATATCGGCGTTAGCAATTACGCTTTGCACCCAGCGATGAATATCGGTGTATTTACCTTGTCCTTCTTTGGGAACAAGGATATAACCCCAATCTGGGAGATTGGAATCTTCCACATAGATATTGGTCAATACTTCAGAACTAAATTTGATGTCAGTAGCCAGCGTTTTACCTTCTGGGCTGTTGAAATAATTGGCAAGCGCGGTCAATTCTCCGAATTCAAGGCTGAAACGGATATTACCTTGCAAGGCGCTCATATAATCTAACGATTTAAGTATCAGATTTTCACGCAGCGCCTTGTCTTTTACAGCCTGAATCATGCGCATTTGGCGACGACTTCGGGCGAAATCCCCGCCCTCCATTGGAGTTTCACTGTTGCGACTACGCGAATAACGGATTGCGGTTTCCCCGTTCATAAGCTGTTTTCCGGCTTGAAATTCGACCGTTATATAGCTTGCATCAACTTTATCATCATCGTTCTTGGGGTATTTTTTATCTACAAAGTAGTGTTCAACATCTACTTCTACGCCACCCATTGAGTCAATGAATTTGCGGAAACCCTCAAAACTGATAGTTGCCCAGTAATCTATAGGGAAGCCCAGAATATCCTGAACGGTGTCAGCTACTAGGTTCACGCCCGCATCAAATTTTTTCGTATCATTTGTCCAGCGATATTTAGCAGCAAGTGAATCCTGAGTTGGTTTATTCCAATCCATTATGTAGCCCAGAATGCCATTAACTTTCATCCATCTACCGTTATTGGGTCCACCTGCCGGGGCGTAAACGTACATATCGCGGGGTATGCTGAACTGTAGCA
This sequence comes from Candidatus Chlorohelix sp., assembly GCF_037138995.1. Lineage (NCBI taxonomy): Bacteria > Bacillati > Chloroflexota > Chloroflexia > Candidatus Chloroheliales > Candidatus Chloroheliaceae > Candidatus Chlorohelix > Candidatus Chlorohelix sp. The sequence goes on from NZ_JBAXHI010000026.1 coordinate 40,413, forward strand.
TAGTTTTGGTTTTGGGGTCGTATCGCATAACCAGTATAGTGTCGGTAAGCCACTGCCCATCATGTGCTGTACCCGCATAGCCCAGCATCAAAATGCTGATGGGTTCGCCCTTCTTAATTTTCTGTACTACGTCCGAAGTGTTGAAATTTATTTGAGGGCTTGCAGTCTGACTAGCTGGATTAACAGCAGGTTTAGAAACAGGTGTTGGAGTTCCAAATAGTTCATTAAAACGTGCTTGCACGGTAGCGGTAGCGAGTGCATCGGGTGTAGGTGTGCCATTTTCATTCGCAACTCGCCCACCGCCGGTAGTAGCGCTGATAAAACTTACCACACGAAACGACAGGACAGCGATAAGCGCTATGACCAATACAACGGTTCCAACTGCAATCCACTTCCAGTTCTTTTTAAGAAAAGGCATCACTATGCGGAGTTTCTCCTCGTTTTAAAATGAGTATGCGCCGATAAAGCATAGAGCAGCCACATACCCAACCCAAGATGATTTAGGGCAATTATAGCATAAAATTATTGGGGAACTATAATTTGAAATATGCTCCACTATTCGGGCGACTTCGTTAGTTCATTTCGTTGAAATGATACAATGCCAGAGCAGACGCTATTACTCCGGCTGTTTCTGCCCTTAATATCCGAGTACCCAAGCTAACACAGCTTATTCCGGCAGCGCATGCCGCTTGCACTTCCGCTTCGCTCAAACCGCCTTCAGGTCCAATGAGCAAGGATAATGACTCGGGTTTTTCCTCAACGCTATTAAGCACTTGTTTAAGAGTCTGGTGTTGCTCATTCTCCCATGCAACCAACGCCAAAGTTGACTCTTTCATTTGCTGCAAAGCTTTCTGAAAGCTAACGGTTTCATGTACCTGTGGCAAGCGTCCTCGTCGCGACTGTTCGGCTGCTTCCCGTACGATTTTTTGCCATCTTTCGGGTCGTTCTCTTTCGCTGATACAACGCTCGGTTATTACCGGAATAAAACTGCAAATCCCTACTTCCGTGCCTTTCTGAAGCATCCAATCGAGTTTTTCACCTTTGAGCAAAGCCTGATACAGCGTAATTTTAAGAGTCGGTTCGCCGGAAGCCTTGCGTTTTTCACTTACCTTTGCTGTAACTGCTTCATTTTTGGGTACGTTGAATAGTTCGGCTTCGGCTTCGTAGCCTTCCCCATCTAGTAGCAATATTCGCGAACCGGGTACGAGCCTTAACACTCGGCTTAGTTGATGCGCTAACTCACCTTCAAGCCGAATTTCGCCACCTTCAAGTAAGTTTTTTGAGACAAAGAATCGGTGCATTTTAACCTGTTTATTCTTTCATCATGTCGGAATGGTATATCCAGAAAGGGCATCCTAATTTTACCAGTATAGTTCAAATAGGTAAAAAATTAGACGCGCTTAAAGGAATTTGCTACTAGGTGTGCCAGCAATAAGCGATTGAAATCGTAGGTGTATTCCACGTGTGGCGCATGCCCGGTATTGGGGAAGGAATAGAATAGAGCGGACGGTATTGCTTGCGCTATTTTTTGCATGCCACTGGGGGGAGTGACCAAATCGCTTTCCCCAGAGAGCGCGAGGGTGGGAACTTTAATTGTGGCTAGGCGTTCAGTTTTGGTGTCCTGTAGCATAACTGCGCGTAACTGGCGCTTGTAACCATCGCTAGGTGCATTAAGAGGTCTTCTCTGATTGCGTAGAAAGCCTATTAACAATTGATCATTTAGAGATTTCATGTTATACGCGATTGGTCCGATCAATTCAGAGAGAAAGCCATTTTCTGCCAACGTATTGAGCGGTCCGATATCTTTTAGAATCTCTATTCCTAACGGCTCAAGACGAGAAAAGGTAGAAACCAGAGTCAGGCTGGCAACCCGTTCGGGGTAACGTATTGCTATTTCCTGCGCGATTGCCCCCCCCATTGAATGTCCTACATAATGGGCGTAATCCAACCCAAGCGCGTAGGTAAGCTCTATGGTATCACGTGCCATATTCTTGATTTCGTATTCTTGCACAGGGCTGTTATCACTCAAACCAGCATCGCGGTTGTCAAATGCCAAGCACAGGTACTTATCCTGAAAAGCATTAAGCTGGTTACTCCAGTTAGTCCAATCTGCGCCAAGCCCGCTGATAAAGACTACCGGCTCGGCTAACGCAAGACCGGTGAGTTTATAATGAATATTAACTTCACCTGCTCGTAAAATAGCCATTGTGTAATGAATCCGCAGAAATCTATCCAGAAAACAACGTTGCTATTATACCTTATCCGGTCTTGCGATGATGATTTTTAAATAGCCCTCTTGGTTATGTGGAAAGTCCAGTTGAGGCTCTTCAAAGCTGGAAAGAGCAGAGTCTGGGCAACGTAGGCGTGCTGTTGTCAGCCCTTTCAAGACCTGTTGCCGGAAAGTTTTACGCTCAAGTCCAGCATGATTGGTACAGGCTACCAGCGTTCCACCCGGTGCAAGTATTCCGGCGGCTACTTCCACCAGTTTGTGATAATCTCGCTCGGCAGAGAAGCGGGTAGAGCGAGTAGAGCTATAACTGGGTGGGTCTAAGATTACCAAATCGAAGGTTTGCTGTTTGCGGGCGAAACGTTCCAACCAATCAAAAACATCGCCGAATACAAAATCAAAATCGTCAGGCACAAAGCCGTTGGCAATATAATTTTGCTTGCCCCAATCCAGCGCGGTTCTGGAAGCATCAAGGTTAAGCACACGGGTTGCGCCACCCGCCGTTGCTGCGACTCCAAAGCCACAGGTATAGCTGAAACAATTGAGGACGGATTTCACAGAAGAGCTTTGTCGCACTCTTTCTCTCATTTGGCGCATATCCAGAAACAAACCTACGCTTAAGCCTTCGCCCGGACGAATCAGATATTTTAAGCCGTTTTCATATACGGTCACTTCTTGGAAAGCTTCTCCTGACAGAGGCATAGGAGAGGCAATTTCCGGTGGCGCGGAGTCGCCCAATTTCGCAGTAGTGACAGGGCGAAATTTTGCATAGAGCGATTTGCCCGGAAAGATGAAATTTATCGCTTGTTTCAATATTTTCAGGGCAGGGTGCAACGCATCCAATTCTGGCTCGTATATGTTCAATACCAGCGTCTCCCCGAATCGGTCAAGCGAGAATCCCGGCAATCCATCACCTAGGGCATTTACCAGACGATAAGCGGTGTTCTTCGGGTCGTCTGAGAAAGGGGCGCGTCTTTCCAGCGCTAAAGCCAATAAATTACGCAAGCCGGGCAAATGCTCTTGGCGCAGCGCTGTTATGCCCCTTTTAGCCAGCGTTTCGTGTACGGCGATAATCTCCCCGCTTAACACTTGCTCAAACACTATTGGAGGTACGGCTTCGATTGTAAGGTTCTGTTTGGTTAGCGGGTGGGGAAAGGCTAATTTTACAGAGTGCAACAACAGGCGTGGGAAAACGGCGGTTGTTTCTTGCCCATATAGCGAATCCCCCATAATCGGGCAACCCGCTTGCGACAGGTGAATCCTCAATTGGTGGGTACGTCCTGTTTCCAGTTCAAGCCGCACCAGTGAGAAACGTTTGTCGGAAGAAGTAGCTTCCACACGATAACGGGTGACAGCCCTTATTGCTTGCCCTTTCGAGCCTTTTAGCGGGTAATCAATTGTACCTGCATGCTTTGGTAAAACGCCTCTGACTATCGCTAGATATTCTTTGCGTGCTTCACGCCCTTCAAAAAGATTTGCCAGACCTGCATTTGCTTCCTTACGCAGCGTAAAAACCAAAACTCCCGATACTTCTCGGTCCAGTCGCTGGTGAATACCGAGGTACTCAAGTTGGTTTTGGGCTTTAAGTAACGAAACCACATCGGTAGATGAAGCGTCTTGCGGATCGTCAGGGTGGGTAAGTAATCCGGCAGGCTTATTAATGGCGATGAGGTTATCGTCTTGGAAGAGTATAGGGATATTCAAATCAAGCATCCGCCAGTATATATTTTTTACTGACCCAACCAACTTGACCGTTAGCGTTTACCTTTAGCCAACTTTGACCGCCTGAGTCGAGCGGTCCTTCTAGGATGATTACTCGGTCGCCTTCACGTAATTGAGTTAGCACCTTCGAGGTAGTGTTTGGGTCGGTGCGTACATTCAAGGTTTCACCGCCCAACCCTGTTGTTTTGCCGGTACGCGGCGCTTGTGTTTGTGGTTGAGGCGTTAAAGTTTTGGCTTGTGAACCAGTCTGAGTAGCTTGTATTTGAGATACTGAACTGCCGCCTCCTGCCAGAATAGAACTCTGTGCATTTTGAGTAGCTACCGCCGAAGTTATTGAGCCATTGGTGCTTGTTTCCGCAGGCTTGTTAAAGATGCTACCAAGGAAAATTATTAGTACAACCAGTACAAGGAAACTAGCAGCACCCCATAAAGCCAGATGTGAAAGCTCAAACTTTTCAAGAGGCCAATTTTCGGTAAAGGGTAGCCGGTTTCTAAGGTCTGAGCGCCACCCACTTTCATCCCGATAAATAGGTAGGCGGGTATAGGGTTCGGGCGGGTCGGATTCATCATTTTGGTTTGTGCCGTGTTCTTGCGGTTTAAAGTTTGCTCCTAAAGGCTGCAACGGAGTTGTATTTCGCGTCGTTTTACCATGAAAATTTAGCATCGGGCGTGAAGGGGTTGGCGTTTCATCAAATGGTAGTGGTTCCCAGTATATCCGGGAACGAAAACCTTTCTCGCAATCAAGTTCGTGGCTATCTACAAGGTGGTTGGCATGAATGGGATATAACAAAGCATTGCGGCACCAGCCTTTACGCCAGAGGGGCGCTGGCTCAAAATGCCGACAATTGCCACACTTGCGATTGCGGGGCAGGCTTTTAAACTCGCGTGGTTCTGTTCCCATTTTCTCCGCAGCTTACCAACTTTCCCAATAATTTCAATCAGTTTAGAATATTTAGTTAGTCACGTCAAATAGCTTTTCAAGTATGCAAGAGCTTTTCAAATGAGTTTTCAGGCTTGGAAATATTGAGCATTATTTTTTGACATACGTACAAGGTTCGCTCTAACTCGTGTCAAGCCATTGAGCATAGGGGTGTTCGAGAGGGCTTGAATGGCACGTGCAACACCTGAAGTAGAGCGGTCAAGTTGTGGTAGCAAATTATCAAGTAGCGCATCTTCAAGCGCTTCCAGCCAATTTTGGTAGTACCCCGAAGCTACAGCACAGAAAACCAGACACTCTATAAGCGTGGCTGTACCGATTTTCTTTCCAGTTTGTTGCGGGTCGGTTAGGTCAGGGCGAACAGCTTGTACCAGTTCCAAAAGCGTATTCAGGGCTTGTCGCATATCGGGGTTAGCGAAATTGCCTTGCGAATCAAGCTCAGTTTCAGGCAGACGGGTTTTTACTGCACGTGGTAGGAAACCTCTTTCGGCTTGCTGATTTGGTAGCCCTATTTCTACTAACGCAAACCGTCGTCGCAGCGCTATGCCAAAATCGAAAAGCGTATTTCGATCGTCTGAATTCATTGTACCGATTATTCGGAAAGAATCAGGAATATAAAGCGGCAAGCGTCTTCCCAGACGGCGTGCTGGCAAGAGCGGACGATCTCGGTATTCCAGCAAGGTAAAAAGCTCTCCAAAAGCCCGTTCCTGATTGGCGCGATTAAATTCGTCAATTATCAGATAATGCGGTCTCAAGTTGGTTCGCAAGCTTGTTTCACATTCAAGAACAGCGCGTGATACTACGCCGGGTTCAAAAAAATACTGGATGCGTTCGGAAGGCATTCCCACCAGTTCGGGTGGTTGGGCAATGATTTGTTCTAACTCGGCGGAAAGACCGGGGCGTATTCCGCCGATGACCTCGTAAATACTCCATTCGGCGGTAGCGGTTGCTAGTGTATAGTTTATGGCTGTTTCTTCAGGTGTCCAACCGGGTTCAAGCCCACATAGTTGACCGGCAAGCAAACGCGCCAGACGAGTTTTCCCGCAACCGGGCGGTCCATGTAAAAGAACATTTCTACCTGCTTGGAGATGGGTGATAACTTCGCGAACTTTGCCGGGTTCCACTACCAACCGCTGCGCTATATAGGCTTCCAACCCCTCCATTTGTTCTGGGGTAAGGGGTGGAAAAGGCGTGTGCATCAAACTTTGCAAATCAGTGGCACGCTTGATATTCTCTTCGTCTTGTAAAAATTTAATATAAAATTCTTCAGTTACTTGATGTGCTGCAAGTTCTTCGCTAGGTTCGGCGGAATAGGCAGCCGTATTTTCGGCAACCTCCCATTCTAGGCTCTCTCGTTCGGCTGGATAAGCGAAGCCTTCGTCAAGCGTACTTTGCTCGTCCGTATAACCCGGCTTTTCTTCCTCCATTGCTTGTGTCAGGCTGCGAGCGAAGGGGTATAATGCCCGCCATTCAGTTACTAATGCTTCAACGGGAGTTACTTCGGGTTCCGTTGGCTCAAAGACCCGCAACAGATGGAATTCCTGGTTTAAGGCTACCAGATTGGGTTGTAGCGATGGTTGTTCTGGCTTGTGGAAGAAGGCATATTCACGTCGCTCGTTCAAAAAACCATTAAGTTGTTCCAGCACTGCTTCTCCGTTATCGCTAAACAGTGCGGCAGTATTGAAGCCCTCGAATACTGCTCCGGCTCGCATCGGCTTTTCCAATCTCAATTCGAGTCGCAAGGGTAGTTTCAATTCTTGAAATTGGAGAATATCAATTTTGCTATCTGTTCCATTGATTCCTCGCAGATTGCTTGCAACTTCGCGGCGCAAAAGTCCTTCAAGCCCTGTTCTAAGTTTTTCCAGTCGGGCAAAATGGCTGCGCCTCCCTGCGGGGGATTTATGCTCCGCGCTCTTGCGTATCGTTTCAAATTCCAGAGCTTCGTACTGCGTATCCCAGTGCAAAAAGCTTTCCAATTCCCATAAACTGAGCTTGAAATCTCGCGCCAACCGCATAGAAGCCATGAAATAATGATTGTACACAATCGCTGGTGATTTATCGCTTGCTGACCGCAAATGTCCGAAGCGTTGCAACGCTTCCCGAATTTCCCGACTGTATATTGGGAAATCTTCACCTTGCACTGCCCAGAAATAACTAATTGTATAGGTCATTAATCCAATTGGCGTACCTTTTACGGGGCTTTGCTCGGTTATTTCTTGCCAGAAACTTTCCAATCTGTCAAACTTCTGACCCGCTTCTTCCAGAGAACCGGGTGTTTTCAGAATATTCTGGAGAATTAGAGAAAGGGCGTTTAGCCGCCCACAATTTTCAGCACGTTTGAAAAAGCTGTCAAGGAAGAGCCTGCCTGCTCCGCTGAAACGCCAGTAACGACCCTGAATGCGACCACGTGCGGCGGTTTGTTCGGAGCGACTAAAACCGGAAGCGGCTGTTTTGAAATCAGACAAGCTCAACTTGCCCTCTATAAAGTTTTCAATTACAGGGCGAAACCTAGCAGTAGCGCGACTGCGTTCTACCAGTTCGTTATAATAAAAGCGGGGATTATCGGTGCGCTCCCTGCGGTATTCGCTCAGCGCAGATTCTAGCCGTTCTTTCCGTTCCAATCGCTCACTCATTATTCAGGTCAGGCTTAGCATAAATGTTTCTTCTGTTGACATATTAACCGACCTGTCGGATATGTCAAGTGGGTTTTTAACACTTGCAAATGTAGTAAAAGAAGCTTGAAAAGGCTACGGAATTGAATTTTGTGACAATCTACAAAAAACACATCGCCTTAGCTTGAGTTGGTTCTTTTAGTATTAGAATATTGCATAATTAGATAGCAGGCTTGGTACTCTTAACTAGATTTATGCACAATATGTTACTAATTACACATTAGTGTAGTTAAAATTTGTGCGCTTTGCCGTTGTTTTGCACAAACAAGCGCGTTATATTTATAGCGTGGTCTGTTGGTTCAACCACTATCCTCCTCCAGCAGCGGGACCCGCGCTCTCCCTCATTAAGTGTCGGGTCTTGTACTTTTTTATAAGGAAATTCTCCTTTTTAATCTAAACTTGACTCACCTGCTTCCTGTTGCTAATATGGCTTGTGCATGGCCCCGTAGCTCAGTGGATAGAGCGAAGGTTTCCTAAACCTTGCGTCGGAGGTTCGAGTCCTCTCGGGGCTACTACTTCAATTCTTTCTTTTCAGCAAACTCCCGGCATTTTCACTATTCCTATCCAAGATTATAATTACTTTTGCGCTAAAATAATTAGCAGGGTGTGATATGATTCCAGTATAACTATTGGGGTTCTGAGGAGGGGAAATTTTAGTGACTGCTAAGCTAGTTTTGAAGGAAAACCTTGTCTTTATGGTCAGCCACACCGATGGCGATGTGCCGTACCAAGACCAAGAAGGGCTAGGAATATACTATAAAGATACGCGCTACCTGAGTATATTGGAGATGAAGGTAAGCGGTGAAACTCCCGTTTTGCTTACCTCTTCCTGCGAATTTAACTTCATGGGCAATATCCAGAGCGCCAACCCTTTGATGCGTATTCCCGGCGAAACCCCCGGCGAAACTATTACCCTTTTGCCCCGTACTATCAGTATTCGCCGTAACCGCTTCATAGAAGATGGACTCCACGAAAGAGTCGGCTTTTACAACTATAATTCTTTTCCCGTTCGATTAGTTTTGACCTTACGCTTTGGTAGCGATTTCCGCGATATGTTCGATGTACGCGGCTATAACCGTGCCAAAAGAGGAAAAATTCAGGAACCGTTATGGGATGGCGAGCGTTTGCTTTTTAGCTATGCCGGATTGGATGGTCAGGAGCGTTATACCTACATTGCTTTCGATCACAAACCTGATGAAGTTATCCCCGTTACGGGTTTGAACAGTTCTACCCATGATGTGTTGGCGCAACGTGCCAGCCTGCCAGATTCTACTTCTGCTTCGGCTATGCCTACGGTTCACCCGGCAGCGGCTGATGCTGTTTTCGTCCTAACTTTGAAACCTTTCACCCCGTTGGCGGTAACTTACCACGTAATACCGCAAGGTTTGGGCAACGGTCAGAATGCGTTGGCACACAGCTTTGATATGGGCGCTCGCCGTATGAAAGTGGCTTACGAAAGCTGGTTTGAAGAAGCCACCGTAATTTCCACCGATAATGAAGTCTTTAACGCTTTCTTGCAGCGCAGCATCTACGATTTGCGGATTCTGATGGAAGAATTGCCTACCGGGTTATTTCCGGTTGCTGGCATACCTTGGTTCGCTGTTCCGTTTGGGCGCGATTCGATTATCACATCGCTTCAAACCCTGATTTTCGATCCTCAAATTGCAGTCGGGACATTGCGATTCCTAGCGCAACATCAGGGCAAAGAGGTAAACGATTGGAACGAAGAAGAACCAGGCAAAATCCTACATGAAATGCGGGCGGGTGAAATGACGTTGCTCCATGAGATGCCGCATATTCCCTATTTCGGTGCGGTTGATAGCACCCCTCTTTTCCTGATGCTCTTTGCCGAAACCATGTGCTGGTTGGATAGTGACAGCTTATATCGCGAATTGCTGCCAAATGTCAAAGCCGCGCTTGATTGGATTGATAATTATGGCGACCGTGATGGTGACGGATTCATTGAATATGATTGCCATAATGAGCGTGGCGTTAAAAATCAGGGGTGGAAAGACAGCGCTATTTCACTGTTGATGCCGGACGGGTCATTACCAAAACAACCCATCGCTTTGGTGGAAGCGCAGGGTTATGTTTACGCCGCAAAAATTGGCGTGGCAGAAATACTTGAACGCAAAGGTGAGCGCGAATGGGCTGCTCGTTTGCGTCGTGAAGCGGAAACTCTCAAACAACGCTTTAACGAGGTTTTCTGGATGCCGGAAGCGCAGTTTTTTGCACAAGCGCTGGATCGTGATAAAAAGCAAATCCCCAGCATTACCTCAAACCCTGCCCACTGTCTCTGGTGTGGTCTTATTGCTGATGATAAAGTGGAGGCTGTGGTTAAAAAACTTAGCGAGGAGGATATGAGTAGCGGTTGGGGTTTACGCACGCTCAGTTCCAATACGCCTTCGTTTAACCCTATGAGCTACCATAACGGCAGCGTTTGGCCCCATGATAATTCGCTGGCAGCGGCTGGTTTAAAGCGAGTTCGCCACAATGAAGAGGCTATTTCGATAATTTCCCAGATTTTCAACGCGGCGCAGCGTTTCACTTATTTTCGGTTGCCTGAGCTATATTGCGGCTTTCAGCAAGATACCCGTTACTACAGCGCTCCTGCCGAATATCCGGTCAGTTGCAGCCCGCAAGCGTGGACTGCTGGCGCGGCGCTGCTCTTTCTTCAAACTATGCTCGGTCTTGAAGTGAATGCTACCTTGCATCGGGTAATCTTACGACCTTATTTTCCATCTTATATAGATTGGGTGGAGTTAAAAAGCTTGAACGTAGGCAACCAACCTGTGAGTTTGCGGGTTAGTAGGCGCGACCATCACCGTTACCAACTTGAAATACTGGATAATGAGCGCGATATTGAAGTTGTACTCATGAGTCGTTGAATTTTTTAGCGCCGTTGCACCGCAGGACGGGCGACAGGCAAATAGAAAGGCAATAAAAATGGCAAAGACGCTAACTCAAACGAAGAAAAAAACCATTCCCGAAATAATGGGGCGTAAAGCTGCGGCTGGCGCACCCAAAATCGCGATGGTTACTGCCTATGATTATCCTTCCGCTCTTATTGCCGACAGAGTCGGTATGGATATGATATTAGTAGGCGATTCACTGGCAATGGTAGTGTTAGGTTACGATAGTACCGTATCTGTCACTATGGAAGAAATGCTGCACCACTGTAAAGCGGTACGGCGTGGGGCAAAAGATTCAATACTGGTGGGTGATATGCCATTTGGCTCTTATCAAACCGGACCGGAGGAGGCTATTCGCAACGCCGTTCGCTTTCTCAAGGAAGCGGGTATGGATGCGGTTAAACTAGAGGGTGGCATACATCAGGCTGAAATTGCGCGGGCGATAGCGCTAAGCGGTATTCCAGTGATGGGGCATGTTGGTTTGTTGCCGCAACTTGTTTCGGCTAGTGGCGGTTTTAAGGTGCAGGGGCGCGATGAAGAAGGGGCGCGACGTTTGCTAGAAGATGCCAAAGCGATGGAAGAAGCGGGTTGCTTTGCCATCGTGCTGGAGGCAATTCCTGATAGGCTCGCTAACATGATTACCAATTCAATCAAGATTCCAACCATTGGAATAGGGGCTGGCGTAGACTGTGACGGACAGGTGCTGGTAATGCACGACCTAATTGGGCTTTTTGACCGCTTCACGCCGCGTTTCGTCAAAAAATATGCCAATGTTTACGGCATGATTGAGGATGCGCTGACCCAATACCGCGATGAGGTGCTGAACGGGCAGTTCCCCGCACCCGAACACACCTTTACCATCAAAGATGACGTGCTGGCGCGTCTTTACGCCTAATAACGACTTTATTGGGATGCGCCACCGCGTATCCCTTTTTTTATTTCGGTAAGTTCACCAAGTTAAAATTTTGCCACAAAATATCGTTGCGGCATTCATTAATTCTAATGTTGAAATGTAGCGGATTTTTATGAGCGGTTGGTGCGGGCAGGATAAAGAGATAGCGCAGGTATCGCCCATCCGCGCTCAGGTCAAAGTTATAGTAACTATCCGGTGTTTTGTCGTCTTCAGACAAGCCAATTTCGCTTAATGTCTCAGGTTGCTGAAAATCATAGTTGGTCAGTACATCCATTTGCAGATACAAGGGTGCAGCCTTAGACTCGAATCCGGGACTCTGTAAACTGAAAGTGGTTTTAGCTCCGTACACATAGTAATAAAACCCGCGCTTATTCTCGCAACTCAAGTGAGACGAATCTTCCCATTTCCACCCTTGCGTGTTACAACCGGAAAAATCCCAGCTTTTGCTTTCAGTGGAGGGGTTTTGCTTATTTTGACGGGAAACCGCATACACAAAGTTGCTCCGCAATGATGGAACGTTTTTATCCAGTATGTACCGCACGAACCATATATGACTGGAATATGCGCGACGGTAATCAACCTTTAAGTTGGCAGTGCGGTTATAACCGTTTATTCCGGGCTTTACTAATAGTTGGGTGGCATCGTTCAAGCCATTTCGCCATAGATACGCGCCGTTATAGCTGTCAGGCAGCCCCTCGTAATAGATGGTATCGCCGGGAGATAGCGGCAAATTAGCTTCTTTTACTTGCTCTATTGTGTCGTTAATCACTGCGCCGGATTGCCACCAAGGCAATAACGCTAACGTCAGACCCGCTACGATTGAAACTAAAACTGTGCTGGCAGGAAGCGTTGCCTTTCTGATTTGAAGCAAATTGAAACACAAGCCTAACGCTAGGCAGAACCCGGCAGAGGGCAGGTATAGATTGCGTGATTGCAGCAAGGCAGTGGTTACGGGTGATGTGTCAAGCGCGGGTAGGTAGCTCAGGTAAAACAAGCCCAACGCCGGAAGCAGTTGCCTGATTTGGAATGAGCGATGCCGCCATAACAGATACCCCAAACGGATATACCCGGCAATCAGTAAAGCGGCTATTGCCAGTGCGGGAATTAGCCCCACACTTTTCAGATTTAGAGGGAAAAACAACGGAATTACCGCGCCGAGCGTTCCGTTCCAGATAATGAAGAACAGGTCGTGTCCGTTGTTATTGTAACCTCCAACACTGCCTAATACCGCGATTCGCAATGCTAGATACAAGCCTATTACCAATCCATAAGGTATCAGGTATAGCAAAACGGTTTTGGAACGTGCGCCCGGTTTGTTTGTCAGCCAGCCAACTACCAGCAAAACCAATGGAAAGGTTATCGTCGACTCTTTTGAGAATATTGCCCCGCCAAACATCAGCAACGACAATAGATATAGCCACAATTTCCCGCTCTCAAAAAAGTACAAACCTGCCAATAATGCCAGCAAAATGAAGAATGAGGCGATTAAATCGGGGCGACCAGAAATCCAGACCACTGCTTCGGCATGAATAGGGCTTAGGGCAAAGAGTATGCCTGTTGCCAGCGCAACCCGCCGATTTTTTGCCAGCGTTTGCGCCAATAAACCGACCAGCAAGCTATTGGAGGCATGCAATAACAGGTTGGTAAGGTGATAGCCCATGGGGTTTAAGCCCCATAGGTTATAATCAAGCCACCATGCTAGGTTTGGAATTGGGCGGAAAAATTGGTTTTGGGTATGCTCGTAGAAGGGATGCCCCTCCGCAGTGAAATGAATAAATACAAAATCCTCACCGGAAAAATTGAAGCTCAGGCAAGCGCCATAGCCCAACAAGGCGAGAAGCGGTACAGATAACCACCACCAAATTCGCTTCTTCGCGTCTGGCTTTGAATCTGGCTCTACTGCTTTGGTAGGAACAACTTGCATGCTTTAACTGCTTAAAAATCCGTCCTCGTCATACTCAGGTTCAGGTTCGAGGCTACCACCCGCTTTCAGGCGTTTCAGCAATTTGGCTTTGGCGGTTATATGTGGCAGGTAAAATTCGACTTCAGGGAAATTCTGATTAATAAAACTAAAAGCTTCTTCCAAAGGGTCGCCCTTTACACTATCCGGTAGAGGAATTGACCTGTCCGGAGTAGCAGGGTTGGTGGCTTTTCCTTCCACCCATACAAACCCCAGTTCTCGAAGCGCAGCTTTAAATTGCGCCCGCCGGAAATCTTGGGGACGTGCTGCGCCGACCAATGTTCGGAAGGCGCGTTCGAGCCTGCTATCAGTATCTCCACTTTGCAGGTTCGGGAACTTTTGCTTTTTTTGATCTGATTGCCCACTTTTAGCCATACTCTAATTCTACCATGATTGACTATGCGCTCCCCTTTTTATACAATCCCTTTTCGAGCGGTACAAAATTAAATCCTGCTCAAATCCAGAAGATTGGAAAGTTATGCGCAAGGCGATTATTTTAGCTTATGTAGCGCAACCCCTTAATAGTTCTCGGCTGAAAAAGTTTACGCAAGATGCGGTAGCCGCAGGTGCGCTTTTGATATGCGCTGATAGCGCCGGAGAAGCCGCTTTGGAATGGGATTTGCTGCCTCACTGGTTGGTTGGCGATATGGATAGTATTGCTCCAACCGTTTTGCGTGAATTGAAGGCGCAACCTTCTGTTAAAGTTGATATACACCCTGCCGAAAAAGACGAAACCGATCTTGAATTGGCAATTGAGCGGGCTTTGTCAGAAGGCGCCTCTGCTATAACCATCGTGGGTGGCGTAGGTGGACGGCTAGACCATACACTTGGCAACCTGTACTTGCTGTCAATGCCAAGCCTTGCCCGTTCCAAAGCTTGCGCCCGTATCCTGTCCGAGAACGAGGAGATTTTCCTTTTACGTCCTGACAATTCCCCGCTGATTTTAGAAGGCAAAAAGGGTGAACTGGTTTCGCTTTTCCCGTTTAATGGGGCTGCCACAGGCGTTTATACCGAGAATCTTTATTACCCTTTGCGCCACGAAACGCTCTATTTTGGTCCTTCGCGTGGAATCAGCAATGTGATGTTGTTTGAGAAAGCCGAAATCAGCCTTGAAGAAGGCTGCTTGTTAGTAATCCACACCTTTGCTTAAAGTTAGATTTATACTTGAAGCAACGTTGCCTTTGCTGCTTCAAACAAACGGTATAAGCTTTCCTGTACCAAGGGCGAATCGAAATGCGGATACCATTTCAAATCTGCCAGCGAATCGCTAATGGCGAAAGCGGTTGCTAATTCTACCCCTCGACATTGCGCCACTGCACAAAGGGCAGCTGCTTCCATTTCCACCGTATAAACCCACTCATTCTGATAATGACGCGCTTCAGCTACGGTTTCACGATAGGGCGTGTCAATTGTCCATGTCGCGCCTTCCTTGAAAGGAACGCCTGTTTTTTCTAGGCTTTGCTTGAAGGCAAGCGTTAAAGCGGCAGAAGGCAGCGCATATTTTCCAGATTCGAGATAATGGTGTGAGACTCCTTCATCCCGGATAGCGCGATTGCACACCACGATGTCGCCGATTTTTGCTTCTTGGCGGAGGCTACCGGCAGTGCCGATGCTGATAAATTTCTTTACGCCCTGCGCTATTAGCTCCTCCATAATGATAGCGGCTATTGGCGCACCTATGCCAAACCCGCCGCAGATAGCTACTCGATTTTCGGTACTTTTGAGCAGGTGAAATCTAGAGCCAGTAACCTTGAGTGGCTCGGTTTCTTCGGTTTCTAGCGCTTGTTTGAGCAAGGGTTGCTGGTAACAAAGAATTACTCCCACGTTTAGGTCTTTTTCGGGAATAGCCTTGCGGCTGCGTGCATATTTTACGTAATCTTGCGGCGTGATGAATGCTTCCAAATCATGCTTACCGTCATAGTTGGGATAGGGCATAGCTAAACCTCTATCTGCCAGTTTCCGGTGTCATGTGGCAATTGGTAGCTACGTGCTTCACCTTCGCTATGTACCCATATCTCGATAGCACGTGGAGTAGGCGCGTATTGCCCTTGACGCTGTGCCGAAATTTTCGCCTTTCCGTTTTCGATAAAGCACTGGAAGCGCGTCAGGCAAAAATCGCCGCGTTGGTAGCCAAAGCTATGACCGTCATCCTCGTATAGCGCTCCGGTGGCGTTTCCATTAGCATCGGGATAAACTTCTAGTGTTATTAAATCTAGCGGTTTCTCGTCACTATACTGCATTTCAGTACCAAAAGGTACAATGGTTCCGCCGCGCATAAACATAGGGATTGTATCTAACTCGGCTTCCACCAGCCTGTAACCGGGTTTGGTCAAGCGTTCGTCACTCCAAAAATCGTACCAGACCCCTTCAGGCATATACACGGCGCGGGTGGTTTGTCCGGGGCGGCAAATAGGCGCAAGCATAATGGCATGCCCCACCATTACCTGATCTGAAATCTGGTAAGTTGTAGCGTCGTCTGAGAACTGGTAAAAAAGCGGTTGCCAGATAGGTGCGCCCGTTTGCGAGGCAGTGTAAAATAGCGCGTAGAGATAGTGCATCAAGCGGTAGCGTAGAGTTAGAGCGCGGCGGCTTATTTCTTCCACTTCGCTGCCCCATGTCCAAGGTTCTTTCTGAGATACTTTCTCAACGCTGTGACCGCGCGAGAAAGGATAGAATGCGCCCAATTGTATCCAGCGGGCGAATAGTTCAGGTGTACCATGTCCGCCAAATCCGCCAATGTCCACGCCCGAAAAACCAACCCCCGATAAGCCCCAGTTGCAAATCTCCGCGATACTCATTTCTAAATGCTCCCACAATGTGAGGTTATCGCCCGACCAAACGGCGCTGTATCGTTGGATACCAGCAGCCCCAGAACGAGTTAGCATAAAGGGGCGTTCGTTCGGGTTAAAGCGCAACATAGCTTCGTGTGTGGCTCGATCCATCAAGAGACCATACACATTTTTACCTTCAGCGAAAGTGATACGCTCTTGCTGGTCGCCCATAGGCGCATCCAGCGGCGGACTGGCAACAGGGTTTTGGGGTGTGCCAAAAGGATATTGACTAATGGCAGGTTCATTCATATCGTTCCAGATACCTTTTACTCCTGCGTCTAACAGTTCTTTATGCTGGTCGCCCCACCATTTTCGCACATCGGTACGGGTAAAATCAGGGAAAACGCTCGTACCGGGCCATACACATCCGGTATATTCAGTTCCGCTCGGGTTGGTAATAAAGTAACCCTGCGCCGAACCTTCCGAATATACATGATAGCCGCCTTCAGGCTGGCACTTGACACCGGGGTCAATTATTGTTACAACCTTAAAACCTTGCGCGTTCAAGTCAGAAACCAACTTTGCCGGATTAGGGAAGGCACTTTTGTTCCAAGTAAAAACCCTGAATTCATCCATATAGTCAATGTCTAAATGAATTACATCAGCGGGGATGCTTTTCTCCCGGAATTGGTTGGCGATACCATGCACAATCTGCTCGTTCTTGTAACTCCAGCGGCTCTGGTGATAGCCTAACGCCCAGCGTGGCGGCATGGGCATTCTACCTGTCAGTAAGGTGTAACGTTCCAGCACTTGTGCCGGTTTAGGTCCGTATATAAAGTAGTAGTCCATTTCCCCGCCTTCAACCTCGATACTGTACTGATTCGAGCGCGGGTTTCCCATATCGAAAGCGGTACGGTGGGTGTTGTTCAGATAAATTCCATAACAGCCGGTTTCCTGTCGTAGCGCCATAAAGAACGGAATCGCTTGATATAGTGAATCCGCGCCGGGTCCATGGTCGGAAGTATATTGCCATGGGTCGGTAGTCCAGCAGGTATAGCGCCTACCGCGCTTGTCCAGCAACCCGCTGCGTTCACCGAAACCGTAATAATGCTCATCTTCCGGCATCGTTTTGTGCCAAATGGTTTTGCCATCGGCTTCCCAAAAGACTCCACCTTCGCTGCTATCCTCGCTAATCAGCAATCCTTGCTTGTTCAGAATTGAAATCATTGCGCCTGAATTACTCAGTTTGAACAGCAGTGCCTCGGTAGTTAATTCGATTCCATCGGGTGTTGTGATAAAAGTATAGGGTACAGCCGGAAAATCCTCATCGGGGCGTGTCACCGACCAACTCCGGCGTGTAGCAAAAGCGCCGCCCTGCGCCAGCCTGAAACGCACCATATTTTTATCAAGCGTTGTTATAGATAGCGCTGCTCCTTCATAGTCCAAAAATAAAGACTGACCTTGCTTCCAGAAACCTTTGAGTTTTCCCGGCTTCTCGGCTGCTAGAAACTGTGCAGACATAACAGCTAACCCTTTCTATCTAGGTTGGTAACTTTATTTATAAAATATGCTTTTGGAGCAACTTGCGTGTTTTACGTTGTCGTGATATATTATAGGGGCTTTCGAGACACGTCAAATTGTGCGCGTATCGTCTAGAGGCCTAGGACACCGCCCTTTCACGGCGGTAACCGGGGTTCGAATCCCCGTACGCGTATCCTCTTTTTTTCGTTCTATTATACTTAATTTCCTCTATCCAGCAATAAAAGATAGCTCTTTCAGCCTACACTTAAGTTTATTTCTCCGAAGTGAAAATTTGGAAACTGAATAAAGAAAAGTAGAATAAAGCCAACCTCATATTAACTACGGCTACTATAAATACTAGCATATGCTCTTAATATTTTAGAGTTGCCCACTTTCTTTTGGGGTCAGTTACTATATGTATTAGCACAAAATATATAAATGTGATTGCACTTTTTGTACTGAGCATAATATACTATTGCAATACTGAGCTTGTTATGTTATGTTATGTTGAGAGATATATTAGTTATGTTTACTGAAAGCTCACCTGCGCTGCAAAAATGCGTAGCATCAGAACGGTCGGGCAGTTTGGATGCAAGGCGATGGAGTACAAAATCAATCCGCGCAGAACTTTCCTTCCAACCCTTCTATCAAGGGTAGATTAGACCTATCCGCTGAAGAAGTCGAAAGACTTTCTCAGGTAGAGCGCGAAATTTGGTTGGCAAAGAAGCAACTAGATGAGCAGCGTCGCTTACGATTGCGTCATGAAGCTGGTCGCAAGCCTGTAAATCATACACCGGATATTTTAGCAATTCCTGTTGAAATTAAACAGGATGTATTGCTAGATTGCAAGCTTGAGGATACAAAACGTGCTTCCGAACTTGCCAAATTTGGAGATGATCAGACCCGCCGCTTTAAACCGCCCGAATTCCAAACCGTTCGTGATATTTCAGTAAAAACCAGAGCCACAAATAATTCACGTTCGCTGCTTGATTTTGTTGGTTGGACTCTAGAAGGTTTAGTAATAATTGCGGTACTGGTAGTAGTGGGCAATTGGGCTTTGCAACAGTTCGGAATTTCAATTGATTTTTCCGGTTCTGATCACAGAAATGCCAGCCCAAGCCGCTCGGATGGGCTTTTTCTGAATGTGATGGCGGAAGGCAATATCTATGTGCCGCCAACATCTACGCCCTTGCCAGTACCACCTACACCTACCTTACGTCCTTTGTTGTCGGTTGAAACGCTAAGCGCCAGCCAAATAGCTATTGTGC
This sequence comes from Candidatus Chlorohelix sp., assembly GCF_037138995.1. Classification (NCBI taxonomy): domain Bacteria; kingdom Bacillati; phylum Chloroflexota; class Chloroflexia; order Candidatus Chloroheliales; family Candidatus Chloroheliaceae; genus Candidatus Chlorohelix; species Candidatus Chlorohelix sp. The sequence continues at coordinate 59,316 of NZ_JBAXHI010000026.1, forward strand.
CTACTCCTACGCCCTATATTGTTCAGGCAGCACAGGCTCAACCCGGCAAATCCAGATTTGCGCCCCCTACTCGGTTGGTAGTACCTAAAATCGGAGTAGATTCAGCGGTTCAAGAAGTGATAGTGAATCTGGGTAATTGGCAGGTAGCAGATTATGCGGTTGGGTTTCATCAGGGAACTGCTAATGCTGGAGATAGCAGCAATATGGTGCTGGCAGGGCATCGTGACATCAGAGGCAGTATTTTTCTGCGGTTGAATGAATTGATACCGGGAGATGAAATTAAGGTATATTCCAACGCTGGTTCTTATCGCTATATTGTTTCAGAAATTATAGAAGTATTGCCAACTGATGTGCGTGTTATGTTGCCTACTTCCGAAGGAATGGCAACTTTAATAACCTGTACACCGGTGGGGTTTGCCACCAAAAGATTGGTAGTTAAAGCTAAATTGGTCGGGTGATTGGTCAAGGGAGAGACAAACCTATGAACTGGGCTAAAAAAAAGGGTTCTCCTGCTAAGAAATCAAATTCAAAGAATAATAATATGCAAAGAATAAACAGCAAAAGACGCAAACGATTAAATTGGACTAAGTGGGAAATTGCAGGGCTTGCTCTTTCCTTGCTTTTGATAATATCACCTTTGTTGAGTTTTAGCGCGGCTTTGGTTGTACCGGGCGTAGCGGGCGCTCAGGTTGCCCCTCCCCCTCCCGGTTTGCAAAATGTTAGTAAAGGAGTAAGCGCTTCGAGCGTTACTCCGGGCGGTAATATTTCTTTCACTTTTATGTTCAAAACTAGGGCTAACAGCGGTGACCAAACCCTTGTAACGATTCAGGATAATCTCGCCGCAGATATGACCTGTACGGGTGCCTCGGTAACTACAACTAATGCAAATATCGCCAGCGGTTCTTCTACTTTCCCTGTTTCAGGTACAATGGTGTTGATATTGGAAGTTATTTCGACAGTTAATATAAATGTTCAAGTTCAGGTTGATTGCATTGCGCCTACTGTTTCCAATTCCTACACCAATCAATTTTCAGCCGATACTGCTAATGCTTCCAACCCATTTACTACTTCTCCATCGGTCTTGTCTACTATTGTGAATTTCACGGTTGCAGGTGTAGCACCAACAGCAACGGCAACGGTAGCCTCCACGCCAAC
>NZ_JBAXHI010000027.1:0-57114 GCF_037138995.1 Candidatus Chlorohelix sp.
AGCGACCCTATAGCCACACTTCTCCAGACCGGGGTTGGCTTTACAAGCACAATCTGCTCAATTGTGATAAGCCGGTAACAGTGGGTTGGCAATTCTCGACAGTGGTGGTAGTACCACCTCAAACCAGTAGTCATACTTACATTGTCTCCAACCGCAGAATCAAGACCAGTCAAACTCCGGCAGAGGTAGCCACCCAGCCCTCTGAGTGAATTGCGCCCATACTTTGCCGAAAGACCGCTCAATCTGGGAGATCGCTACTACCCTACCAAAGCTTTTATGCAAAACAACAGTAAGGACTATGACTTGCTGCTGCGGCTCAAGTCTAACTGGGTGTTCTATCAGGAAGTGGGTAGGCGCATTTTTGAAGAGCTCATCGCGGTTGCCAGCGGTAAGCAAAGTAAGAGCGAGGCGCAGGGCGTGGGGGAAGAAGAATTTTGCCCTTGGATTTTGGGCGCTACCATGTAAATGTGGTTTGTGTGGAAAATAATAGTTAGAAATAAGAAGGTTGGGAAATCAGAAACTCCCGACCTTTTTTTCTGAAATATATAGAACATTTTCACTAAAATTTATGCCGATTTTGACTATCGTTTGTTATACTACTCGTGGTTTCTATGGCTATATAAATTTTACAGAAGTTGGTTCAATCCAAAAGGAGAACAGGCATTATGAGCTTAACCTGTGAACTTGAAGAGTTAACCGCGCAACCTGTATTATCTTTGCGTACCAGAACCAGTGTACAAGAACTATCCCAGTTTTTTGGCAAAGCCTATGGGATGGTTTACCAGTATTTAGGTAAGCTGGCTGAGCAACCGGCTGGACCACCCTTTGCCATGTATTACAATATGGATATGCAAAACCTCGATATAGAGGCAGGCTTCCCTGTTTCAAAGCCACTTATCGGCGAAGGCGAGATTATTGCCAACGAAATAGCGGCTGGAAAATATGCTACCTGTTTGTACAAAGGTTCTTACCAAGAAATTGGTTCTGCCTATGAGACACTTTCTGCGTGGGTTAAAGAAAATGGCTACACCACTACCGGAATTGCTTACGAAATCTATTTGAATGACCCTGCTAACACTCTTCCTGAACAGTTGCTAACAAAAATCATGTTCCAATTGCTATCATAGCGAAAGTAAAATCTGCTATTTCCAGTAATATTCCACTAATCAAAAAAGGGCTTTCCGGTTAATATCCGATAGCCCTTTTAGTTTTATTATTGTTGCTAACTTTAAACCGCGTTGCCCTGACGACGGTAATTCTGGAAAGAAATAACGTTGTCGGTTTCGGCAATCTGCTCTTCTACCAAATCTCGCACTTCTAGCAAACTCCTCAGTTCGTTTGCACAATATAGTACCGGATGGTCGCCGGGTTTTTGACATACCTTGAGGTTTAAAGCCATTACATCCAACGCCAACCAATCGCTGTCTTGCAACTGCGCTTTGTTTTTTTGCCGGGTTACTTCGGAGAGAAAAATCCCACCTTTGCGCTTGCAATAATGGATGTAACTTTGCAATCTTTTCTCAAATCCAGCGCGGGTTTCAAGCCGCATATCCACTTCAAGCCCCGATGCTTTAAGGTCACAAAATTGATTCCAAAGTGCATCGCGCATAATAGCGTAATGAATTTTGTCCTTGCCATTTTCAACTGTTTCCAGCAAGTAGCGGCTGGCAAGCCCGCTCATAGTAAGAACGGCTAATCCGGCGATTTCCTTGCCCACCAAGTCAGCTAGTTCATTTTTGGGGAAACATTTAACATTGGTGATTTCTTTGCCGACAACCATAATGGCTTTAGGGCGGCGAGCCGAGTCCATATAATCGTAGGTAACATTGGCAGGAAGCATCCGAACTTCGGTACGCGCTCCTTGCACTACTCTGGTGAGGGCGGCGCGTATTTTCCCGAAACGCCCGTCAGGAGTTACCTTACCTTCGGGGAAGATGAAGATTGAGCCGCCTCTTTCGAGGATGCGTGTCATACCATGAAGCTGTTGTTTCATCAACTGGTAATGGCGATCGCGAATACGGATATAGATGTGGTCTTTGAAGATGCGCGGCGTTCCATATTGAGCTAACAAAGCTAGTGGCGCTCGCAAGAAAGCATCTTTCAAGGTTAAAAGAGGGTTATTCGCTTCTGCGCCAAGCATTTTAATCCGCCACTCGTCCTCAATCGCCTCAATCACTTTCAGATTACCTTCAATCCGAATGGTTTCCTGCAAAAGTTGGCTAATGGTTTGCTCATCCGGTAATTTAACCGGGCAGGTTTGCAGGTCGCGCATAGGACGCGCAATACTGATACGGGCGAGTAGGGGACGCGCCCAATCTAGCCATGGGAAATAAGCTACCAGAAAGCCCTTTTCCATAAAATCATCACGGGTTACTTCGTATAGCATACGCATGCGTCGCTGACGGGTAGGGCGGCGGAAATTATATAAATGAGGTATGACTATAGCGACATCGGCATCGCGCTTATGACTACATGCAATCAAGGTTCCGGTGGTAAAGGTAAAATTTTTACGCCCACGAATCTCTACATCAAAGAAAGCCTCCGAGGTAGCGTAGAAAAGGATTGAAACTCCATCCCGGTAACGTTGTCGCAACTCTCGCCGTCCTTGAGCAAACCAGAACGGTATAGGCGTTATATCTACCAGTTTTTTGCCGAGTCTAAATAAGGTCTGCATTTTTCAGCCAATTCGTGTAGTACAACTAAGCTTTGGTTTTAAGGATACGATAAGTTGGACCATACCCGTCATCAAAAGCGCGTCTGATTTTACGTATATCTATACGCGCTTCCAATTCAATTTTCCCGTCCACTACCATCACCGGAATAATGTATTTGTAACGTTCGTAAAGCGCAGGGTCTTCATTAATATCAAACTCTTCCAGAATAAAATCAAATTCGCCGGAGAGTGCATAAAGTGCTTCCTTTGCATTTTCACAGAGATGGCATCCGGGTTTGCTGTAAAGAACAATTTTGTGCGGATTCTTCATACCGAACCAATTATTGCAATAGCTTCTTGCGCCATGTTTTCCGGCACGTAGATATGTACTTCTTGCATATCCCCAAGCAGGACTGTTGCTTCGGACTCCAGATATACCGGAATACCGGAGGATTCAAGCTGTGCTTTTAAGAGTTGTGCATTCATGTTGCCGCCGATACGGGTTATCATTTTGCGCTTTTGCCCGTTGGGCCATTCTAACCCTGTGCTGATTATATTAGAAATCAAACCGGAATTTGCGGTTGCTTCTTCCAGTTTAACTTCGCAGAAGGGGCAATCAGCGCCATCCCAATCGAGAGGCTCATATATCCTGCCACAGGAAGGGCAAGTTTTATCTTTTTGCGCCATTATTATTTACAATCGCAATCGCGGTTTGCATGACCTGTCTATAAAGTTTTAGTGTAATATCCGGCAGATGCTTTTGATACCAACACTAAGTAACCTTGAAAGTGAAAACCATTCAATATTTAATATTATACCAGACTTCACTTAAAAGTGAATTTACCGATGGGCAATTATTTTGACCGCAAGTATTGGAGAGGCCATGCAATTTCCTGACCAAGTTCTTTGGCAGCCTGTAAAGGGAAATAGGGGTCGCGTAGGAATTCACGCCCTAATGCTACAAAATCTGCCTGACCTTTATTTACAATTTGTTCTGCCTGTTCTGCTTCAGTAATAAGACCCACGGCTACTGTCAATATCTCTGCTTCTTGTCTAACCGCTTCGGCAAAGGGGACTTGATAACCGGGTTCAAGCTGGATTTTCTGGTTATAGGCATTTCCGCCGGAAGAAACATCAATAGCATCAACCCCTTCTTTTTTCAATAGGCGTGCTAACTGCACTGTGTCTTCTAACTTCCAGCTATCGGGATTATCGGGTAGCCAATCGGTGGCAGAGAGTCGCACTAACAAAGGTAACTCAGTAGGTAATTCTGCTTTAACTGCTCTAACAATTTCTAGCAATAGCCTAACGCGATTCTCAAAGCTACCGCCATATTCATCGGTTCGCGAGTTTGAGATGGGCGAGAGAAATTCATGTACCAGATAGCCATGCGCCCCGTGAATTTCTATTACTTCAAATCCGGCTCTAACAGCGCGTTTAGTGGCGGTTCCAAAAGCGGCTATAACCTCTCCGATTTCAGCGAGGGTAAGCTCTTGCGGTACAGGATGCGATGGTTCAAAGGGTATTGCGCTTGGGGCAACGGTTTGCCAATTTCCCGGTTTGCTGCCATCCCACGGACGTGCCACACCGGCTTTGCGCCCAGCATGTGCCAGTTGAATACCTGCTACTGAACCATTCTCTTTAATAAAGCGGGTAATTCGGCTGAGCATTTCTATGTGTTCGTCTTTCCAGATTCCCAAATCGTTGGGGCTGATACGCCCGCGTGCCTCAACTGCGGTTGCTTCGGCAATAATCAAACCTGCCCCACCCACTGCTCTACTGCCAAGGTGTACCAAATGCCAATCGGTGGCGAACCCATCTTCGCCACTATATTGGCACATCGGTGAAACCACTATGCGATTGCGAAAAGTTATGCCTTTGATGTTAATAGGCGAGAAAAGACGTTTATCTGTGTTTTTAGGATTTTGAATATTTTCCGGTTTATTATCGGTCAAGCTCACGTTATAAAACCTTTCTAAAATAAAAAACCTCTATTGTATAAATTTGTACAGCTATTATAAATGTAGCTGTACCCGCTTTCAACAAATTCAAAACCTCTTTTGTTTTATAGAGGTGTTGAGTACGCTAATTTTTACTTAAAGATATCCCCGATTGGGTTGTGCTTCCATTTGTAGTTTCGGAATTATTGCTTTGCCGGGAGCTATAATCAGATGATGTCATATTGCGGGCAATGCCTGTGCGAATTTCAGTCGCTTCAATTTGGGCAGGGGTAAGTTTTCCATTGTGTTGCTTTTCTTCCAGTTGTTCTTTGCGGGAATTTGGCAAGTTACCGGAACGCTTGACCTTAATGCCTTTCAGCCGTTCGTACTCCCGAATGTGTTTAAGACCATCGTTGGCATTTCCCATCCGTAAATAGGTTGCGCCCAAATGGAAATGAGCCATGTAATGCTCCGGTCGCACTTCAACTACTTTGCTGAGTAATTCGATAGTTTCTTCTAAACGTCCGATTTCTTTATAGGCAACTGCTAAAAAGTATGCAGTTTCGAGGTCATCAGGGTGCATTTTGTAAACCGACTCGAACGCTTCTGCCGCTTCGTAGTAGCGCCCCCGTTTGAGATAAAGTAGCCCTAAATCGTAGCGGGCGGCTCCCCACCGCTCGTCCAACTCAATGGCGCGTTTCCATGCAGCTAACGCCCGCGATTCATAACCGGCACTTATCAAGGCGCGTCCGAGTCGGTAATGTACTTGTGGTTCTTCTGGTAGCAGGTGTGCTGCACGTTCAAAGGCTTTTATAGCTAGGTTTAGCTGCCCTAAATCGGTCAGCACTATTCCCAGACCTAGAAATATTATGCCATCATAGGGTTGCTGTCGCGCACATTGCACTAAGGTATGATAACTTTCTTTGAGGCGTTGCAATGCGCGATAAGCCAGACCAAGTTTATAACGCGCCTCATAAAATTCTGGATCATCTTTCAGAACTCGCTTGTACTCGACAATAGCACGTTCCCATTCTCGCTGCCGCGCTATAATATTTGCCATATAGTAGCGGGCGCGGGTTTCATCCGGCTTTGATTGCAAGAGCGCCTGGTAAGCGCGTAATGCTCCAACCACATTTCCCTGTGCCTTGAGTTCGTCTGCTAAACGATAATACCAACTGGGGTCTTGCTCACCGTTTCCGAACTCGGAGTCTGCCACTGCATTGGCGTTTCGCATATAGTCAGGCTCTATCTGAAGTGCTTCGGCAAAACACTTGGCAGCTTGTTTCATTTCACCGTGTGTCTGATGCAGCAAACCCTGATAATAGATAGGTTCAGCCGCATTTGGGCGAATTTGCCGGGCGATGGTGTAAGAAATATAAGCGTGTGCGTAATCTCCCAATTCGTGATAGCAACGTCCAATCGCAAAGCGAGCTTCGTATAATTCAGGGTTATATTGGAGGGCGTATTTGAAAGCTGCAACCGCTTCATATAGTTTACTGAGCGCCCGGAATGCGACTCCCATATTGTAATGCGCCTCTGCCAATTGACTGTCAACCTGAATGACGTTCATATATTCGTTTAGAGCTTCGTTCCAGGAATTCTGAAAAGCGTAGGAATTGCCGAGGTAGAGATGTATTATGGCGCGTTCGCGTTCCCAAATCTGGGTGTTCTCATTGCCTTCTACGTATGCTGCAATAAGAGCTTGCTTGAATTCTTGAACCGATTCGTTATAACGCCCGTCAAGATAGGCATGCATACCGGCGCCGAAGTCTGTTCCGAGGCTGGAACCGTTCATGAAACGCTCACTGCCGGTAAATGTGTCAAGGTCAAGAACCAGCAATCGGTCATCCAGCTTTTGATAGCCTTCTCCGGTTTTAGCAATCGGTTGGTTGCCGAGATATGCAGGTGTTGGAGTGTTACTTTCCCGACCAAAACTCATTTTTATCCATGCCTTTCGAGCTTTAAATTTGGAAGGGCTTTCCCCCTTTAGCTCTTTGAATCTATTACCTAGCAGTATCCGGTTTATACTAAGAACCGATTAGCTATGAATACCCCTCTCATAGCGGCATTATTTTGCCAACTGCTTAAGGCTATATCTATATATTATATTAACAAATAGATATGGCAATAGTATCTTAGAATCAATTAAGACCTTGTTAATCAATTCGGATTCTATTTCATTAATACATAGGTGACTACAGCCGTTGCAGCTAGAAGTTGGAACTCGCTGGATTCTTCATTTGCGAAGAAGCCTGCTTACAACGCTATAAACGCAGAAAAAACCAAGCCCTAATATAATTCAGTAGAGTCGTCTTTCAAAGTGGTTTTTTTGGTATTTTCAGGCTGCAAGACCATCAAATTGCTTTCGTTGAAGTTATGATTTTATTGCCGGTAGCACGTCTTCTATTCGAGCAATTGGCATATATCTCAACATATCTACCATTTCGAATACTTTGCGATGGTGGGCAGTGACGTTTACTGCATATAGTTTTTTGCCCTGCTTACGTGCTTCGATAACTAATTTGAGGAGCGTAGAAATTCCGGCTGAGTTGATAAACATTACTGCGCCGAAATCCATAATGGTGGTGGTTTGCATTTGGTCATTAACAGCTGCGATTTCATGTACAGAAGCGGCATCTATGCTGTCATTTATTATACGAATAATAGTGGTTTCATTAGCTTGCTCAATTTTGAGTGCCATATAGTTATATCCTATCTAGCTAAACAAAAAACCTGATGTTAATGTAAAGACGGTTATCTATCTAATAAATAGGTTCCGTACCTTCCATTTCGATATTTACGCTTTACGAATTGTGCTTTTCCCTCAATTAATTAGGCACTTGTATATAATATTCTATAAACATTACGAAAAGGGTTAAGAATTTACTACTCTATTTAATGCCACTAGTTATAGCCCAGCATATAAAAATTATCACATATTTGTGCAACAAATGAAACACCGACAAAAAAAGAGACACACCGGAGTGTGTCCCTCTAAGTTCTATTAATCACTCACTTAGCTATTTTGTAGTGGGAGGTGGCGTAGCTGTAGCTGTCTCCGTTGTTGTAGCTACTGTAGGCGCGGGTGTCAGGTTTAAATCTGGTGTCCCGCTAACCGCTACTGTAGGAAGTAGAGTTGGCGTAGGCGGTAACGTAGGCAACGGAGTAGGAGTGGGTGGCAACGGCGGCGGTTGGTCAACCCAACCTTTTAGTTGGTCAATTAAACCGGGCGATAAAACCCAGATTTTGGGGGAATCTGACAACTTAACATAATAAACTCCGGTTACAGTGTTAGTGATACCGACCTGAAGCGTTTTGGTAAAGCTGCTCCCGGAAATGGTGATTTCAAGCGACGGTTTGTCTAGCCCTGCGGTGGCAAGGTTCGTACCACTTTCATCTGCCAGTTGTTGGGTGCTGCTTAGGTTAGCAAGTGAGCGTGCCGTATCGGCAACTGTAGAGCTATCCAGCGCAAAGCTGTCCTGCCCTTCTACTTTCCAGTTACCATCCAGTTTGAAAACTGTTGTTTTAGCCGGAGTAGCCCGTTTAAGCTCTAACCGGGTGGGGCTTTCCTTTTCAGGAAATTTGATAATTTGCAACTTAAGCTGTTCTGCCGAGACCGTTGGCGTAACATTGGCAGGAGCTTGAATGGGACTAGGCTGCGTAAGTAGCACTAACACCAGTAGCGCTGCAAAGAAAACCGCGATTGCAATTGCGGGGCGATAACGTTTCAATTTAGCGCCTCCTCCACCATACTACAAAGCCGATAAAGAATACCAGTATTGGCAATCCAAATACGACTGAGTAATAAATAAAAGTGTCCTGCGCCTTGCTGATGGTGATAGGCGAAGTATCCTGTGTTTTGTTAGTGATTACCACTGCATCGTTAGCTTCTGCCAACCAGTTGATAGAGTTCACAAAAAGGGTGAAGTTATCTCCTAAGTTGATACCATACGAAGAGTTATCGCTGGCAAAGGTAGCACCTGCAAAAAGTACGAAACGAGTTTTACCGTTTCCGGTAGTGGCAGCCGGGGTGGGAGTTGTTCCAGTAGTAGCGGTAGCTGTACTATCGCTGGCGGCGGTTTCGTAGCTGGCAGCTACAATTAGCGGACCGAGCTTGTCTTTTTGTGCATCAAAATTGGCTTGATTCTGTGACAACTGCTTGGCATCCGTTTTTATGTATGAGGCTGAGCTGGTGGTAAGCAATGAAGTAAAGCCCGCCGTATCGCTGCCTTTATCAATAGAGCCACTTAGATAAAATAATACACGTTGGTTTGAACCAACACCGCGTGTAATATCTTGGGTAGCTTCTATATTGGGTATCAGTGCTGCTGGACTTTGATAATAGTAGCCGGGGTTTGTTTCCAGAACAATCCCTTCTTGGAATTTCGGCGCACCCTCCCATTGTTTCAGGATGTCGTTAAGACTGCTGGTAGTATCAGGTTTGTCCAGCCACTTAGCCGGGTCATAGAAGAACATCGCCCGTCCGCCCTGTTTCAAGTAAGTAGTTACAAACTGGATTTCATCCGCTTTCATTGGGCTGGAAGGGGCAGCAAAAATCAGAATGTCGGTAGCTGGCACCAATTGAACGGGCTTTTTATCACCGCCGGTTCGAGTGAGTAAATCCAACGTGTCAACTTTATAATTGTTGCTGGTGAGGGCAGTGGCTGCACTACTGAACCCGTCCCCTTGAGTGGTGTCATTGTTAAAACTAGGTCCTCGCTCCCCATGCCCGGTTACAAAAAATATTCGCCGATCAACCTTCTTGCCAAGATTGACAATAGCGCGGGTTAAGCCTTGTTCGTCTATAGTAGCGGCGATTTCTTGCCTGCTTCCCTGCTCCACCACAACCGTAGGGTCGGTAGCAACTTTCATCTCACGGGCTTTGGTGAAGCCGTCAAGTGATTGGAGGTCGTAGGTTTGTAAGCTGATTTTATCGGTACGCGCTTTGTACTCGTTGACCAAATCAACCGCGCTATCGCGTTGTGAAGCCGAAGTTGTGCTATAGAAAATATTGACTTTAACCGGCTCAGAAAGTTTTTCCAGCACTTTAACGGTTGGATTTGTAATGCTGAAGGCTTGATTCTTGGTGGTATCCACCCGTACTGTAATACGGGTTGCCAACACATTGACCAATACTACAATACCGATAACCGACAAAGCGATAATAGTGGTTACGACCACGTTTCTGACGGCGTGGGCGCTGAATATCATGCCAACAGTTTTGGGGTTGGTGGCGGTAAACAAGGCAAGGCACACCGCCAAGCCCAGTAGGAAGATTATAACTATAGGTTCAAATTTTTGGGAAGTAATCAGACTGATTAGACTAGCTATAAATAGCGGTACTATCAAGTACCCGGCGAAAAGCCCGACCTGTTTTATTGCAGAACCACGCATTTAGGCAGCCCTCCTTGTGCTGATGGATTGCCCCGTACCGTACAGGAAGAGCGTTATCAGGGATAGGAAGAAAATAATGTCACGCAAATCCAGTACGCCCTGTGCGAAGCCTTGCATATGGGTTTGCAGGGTGATGAAGTTAAGGGTGTTTCCAATCCAGTCGGTTGTGCCAGATCTTACCACCAAAGGACCTAAAATATACAGTATCAGGCTGAATACTAGGCTTAAAACTGCCGCAATCACTTGATTAAAGGCTAGGGCGCTGGCAAACAAGCCGATAGACGAGAATACACCTGCCTCTAGCAGTAATCCTAGGTAGCCAGATACTAACGGACCAAGATCAACTTTGCCGCCGAGTATTATAAGTATAAGCAAATAATAGAAAGTGAAAAGCAGCGCTACTCCGAATAGAGCCATTGAAGCCAGCCATTTGCCTAGCACTACCTCCCAGTTGCGTACCGGCGAGGTAAAAAGCAGTTCAAGTGTACCGGTGCGCTGTTCTTCCGCAATCAGGCGGGTAGTTATGATTGAGCCGAAGAACAGCATAAAGAAGCCTACCAGACTGAACCACGAGCGCATAATTTGGTTGGCTTCCTGTACATCAATGGCATAACTATAAAAGAATATGCCGCTGAATACCAGAAAGACTGCCATAATCACATAGGCAATCGGTGAAGCGAAATACGCATATACCTCTCGCTGGGTGATGTAATAAGTGTTTTTCATGGATTTATTTTTTCCTGTCCGAATCGCGTTTGTCCGACGAATCGGGGTCAACTAACTCGCCGTCTTTATTTTTGCTAAGGAAGGAAGGAGCCTGTTTGATTTCATTTTCTGAAGCAACAGGCGCCTCATCCAACTCCTCATCATTTTCCTCTTCGCCTTCATCCAGTTCTTCATCCAAATCGCTTTTGGTTTCAATCTCATCTTCGATAGGCAAATCTTCAGTAATAATTTTTACGAAGATTTCCTCAAGAGTAGGAACGGCTGTTTTAAGTTCCAACAAACCAAAGCCATTAGCGGTAAGAGCAGCTACTATAGCCTCACGAGGGTCGCCACCGGGTTCTCCATCTACGGTGTACCGATTGATTGTTCCCGGTTCCTCATCATTTTTTTGCTGAAGATTGACTCGGGTTATACCGGGCAACCCTTGTAAGGTTTGCAGAACCAGCGGAGACTTTCCTCTGACTTCCAGTTGCAAACGCTCGCTTTCTTGCCCCTGTCTTTCCAGATTGGCGAGGGTATCATCAACCAGTACGCGCCCCTGATTAATGATAATTACTCGGTCGCACAAAGTGCTGACCTCTTGCAGGATGTGAGTGCTAAGTATCATTGAGTGGTTTCCCGCCAGATTACGTATAACATGGCGGATTTCGATTATCTGGCGCGGGTCTAAACCTACGGTCGGTTCGTCCAGAATAATTACATCAGGGTTATGTACGATAGCTTGCGCCAGCCCAACCCTTTGTCTATAACCGCGTGAGAGTTTGCCTATTACCCGACCTGCCACATCGGAGATTCGGCACATTTCCATTACTTCAACGATACGGCGGCGGCGGTCACGGGAGGGAACTCCTCTTATCTTGGCAGTAAAATCTAGATATGCCTGTACGGTCATATCATTATAAAGCGGTACGGTTTCGGGCAAATAGCCTATCCGTTTTCGTACTTCTAGAGGGTTTTCGTTGACATCGAAGCCCGCTACTACCGCTCTCCCGCTGTTGGCATTGAGGTATCCGGTAATCATGCGCATGGTAGTGGTTTTACCCGCGCCGTTAGGCCCGAGCAAACCGACAATTTCGCCGCGTTCAACCTCGAAGTTGACTTCACGCACAACTTTACGGCGCCCATAATACTTGGTTAAATTCTCGGCTTTAATCATTTCTTGATGAGCCTATCTTCTTGAAATTATAATTTTGCAAAATCGCAAAAAAGCCATTAAATTCTACAGAGACGCAATAGGGGAGTCAAATGGAATATGGTTCTAATTCTTAAAATTTTGTAAAAAAGCTACAAATTTTATTCCATATCCGCCAAATTACATAACACTTGCTTTCATTCACACACCTGTTCAGAACTGTTATAATACAATATTATAGTTTCAAAATGCTAAGTAAATTTCAGGGGGAGTAACCGGGTAGGATGATGGGAGATAAAAACCATCCACAGTCTTTTGAGTGGGAAAGCAGCGAAAATAAAAGCGGGTTTGAAGCTTCGGACGAACAACTGATGCAATTGGCGCGGGGTCATAACAACCGTGCTAAAGTTTATTATGAAGCCGAAAGGTTCGCAGATGCCGAAGCAGAGGTGCGTAAAGCCCTTGAATACGCCCCTAATTGGCCCGCACTGCACGATAATCTTGGCACAATTTGCGCCGAACAGGGTAATTATCAAGATGCCTTGATGCACTACGTACAGGCACTCCGTCTTGACCCCAAACGCCCCGAAGTTTTATACAATCTGGGTTATTTTCTGCTTCAGAATGGATTGGATACCGCCCATTTTTTCCTTGAAAAAACGCTCGAAACAGACCCTAACTATCCTGATGCTTGGCGGGTTATGGGCGATATTCTCTACGAGCGCGGCGAAATTTCCAAATCAATTTCATCGTTGGGAAAAGCTATACAGCAAAAAACGGGCGATACTCGTGCGCGTTTTAAACTCTCTGATATTTTTTGGGAACAAGGCGACTATCACGAATCGGCTCAACAACTTGAGTCAATCCTGAAAATAGACCCTAACGACCAGATTGCATGGCATAATCTGGGGCTTTCTGCCATTATGCTTGAAGAAACCGAGCGAGCCGAAACTGCCTTGCTTAAAGCTATAGCAATTGACCCTGAATACTTGCTGGCGCATTACCACTTGGCTTGCTTTTATGCCGAAAACTTCAGAATAATTGAGTCACTTTACCATTTAGGACGTGCTGCGGCATTAGACTCCGAAGGAGTGCGCGAGTGGGCATTGGAAGACGATAAACTCGATCATTTGCGAGGAAACCCCCGCTTTGATGAGATTCTGAACGGGCATAACCTGCCGCCCCAGTAATAAATCAGACATGCTAACACAACTCTAACATTTGATAGATAAGATGTACTGGCAAAATATGAAACTTTCAAAACTGGCAGCGCGTAAATTCTTATTACAGATAGACTAAATAGTGAACCTTGAGTTAGTATTTGCTTGAACAAGCTTTAGGCAAATGGCTTTTTCAAATAAGGTTTGCTATAATTAAAGGGGTATTTTCAGTTAGTGAAACCGCTTTTTGCTTTTTTATATAAAAATACCTGACCAAGATGGTCATAATCATAATTCACTTCTGCCTTGCTCAAAGCTCCACGCATCTTGGCAGCGCGGAAAGGCACTCAGTTAGTTCCCAGTGACGGGAGACGGGCGAAGTGACATCGGAGGTTATTTATGGGTGAAAATAAATGGTTAAGGAACAGTTTCGTCTACCTGATAATCATGGTAGCCGTGCTTGCACTGTTCTTCACCATTCTGGGTAACGGTAGCAAAGATAGTAACAACACCATTACACTGGGTGAAGTCATCAGAACTGCTGCGGACCCAAGCCAAAGCAGCAAAATCAAAGAAATTGTTATTACCAATGATAGCGATGTTGGTAGAATACGGTACAACGATGGCACCGAAAAAGTTTTCCGCCGTGAAACCGGTGTAACCGATTTCGGTTCTTTGCTACGCAACGCTGGAGTTGACCTAACTAAATCCAGCTTTAACCTCAAGGTAAATGAATCTTCGCAGTGGGGCGGTATTCTTAATACCCTAACCTTCTTGCTACCTACACTGCTATTTATCGGAGTGCTGGTATTTATGATGCGTCAGGCGCAGGGTAGTAACAATCAAGCGCTATCCTTCGGCAAAAGCCGCGCCCGCATGTTTATGGGCAACAAGCCCAGCGTAACCTTTAACGATGTCGCTGGTGCGGACGAAGCCAAGCAAGAACTGGAGGAAGTAGTAGAATTCCTCAAATATCCTGATAAATTCGCCGCATTGGGAGCGCGTATCCCTAAAGGCGTGCTGTTGGTAGGTCCTCCCGGCACAGGTAAGACCTTGCTATCCAAAGCGGTAGCAGGCGAAGCAGGCGTACCTTTCTTCAGCATCAGTGGTAGTGAATTTGTAGAAATGTTTGTGGGGGTGGGCGCAAGCCGCGTGCGTGACTTGTTTGATCAGGCTAAACGCAATTCACCATGCATTATCTTCATAGACGAAATTGACGCGGTAGGTCGCCAGCGTGGAGCCGGTCTGGGTGGAAGCCACGATGAACGTGAGCAAACCCTAAACCAGATTCTGGTGGAAATGGACGGCTTTGATAGCAATACTAACGTGATTATGATTGCCGCTACCAACCGCCCTGACGTGCTTGACCCTGCGCTATTGCGTCCCGGTCGCTTTGACCGCCAAGTAGTATTGGATCGCCCTGACATTCGCGGTCGTATGGCTATTCTGGATGTTCATTCACGCGGCAAACCGTTCGATAAGGAAGTTTCAATGGAAACTCTGGCAAAACAAACGCCGGGTTTCAGTGGCGCTGACCTTGAGAACTTGATTAATGAAGCGGCTATTCTGGCAGCCCGCCGCAACAAGAAAAGCATCAGCATGGGTGAGTTGGAAGAAGCAATTGACCGAGTCATAGCCGGACCCGAACGCAAAAGTCGTGTTATTTCTGACAAGGAAAAAGCGATTACTGCTTACCATGAAGTCGGTCACGCTTTGGTCGCTCGTATGTTAGCTAATGTTGACCCGGTTCACAAAATCTCGATTATACCTCGTGGTATGGCGGGTGGTTATACTCGTGTGTTGCCAAGCGAAGACCGTTTCCTTGGCACTAAAGCGCAATTTGAAGATCAGATTGCTTGGGGTCTTGGTGGTCGGGCTGCCGAAGAAACTATCTTCAACGAGATTTCCAGCGGCGCAAGCAACGATATTGAGAAATCAACCGATATGGCACGCCGAATGGTAACTCAATATGGCATGAGCAAAAAGCTTGGTCCTGTTGCTTTTGGTCAAAAAGACGAACTCATCTTCCTCGGACGCGAAATCAGTGAGCAGCGTAACTACTCGGATGAAATCGCCTACGAGATTGATAAAGAGGTGCGTTCAATAATTGACGCTAACTACCAACGTGCCAAGAAGATTTTGAGCGAAAACCGCGAGAAACTTATTGAGGTTTCCGAACTGCTAATTCAGCGAGAAACTCTCGAAGGTGAAGATTTCGAGGCAATGTTTGACACCAAACGTCCTGAACCTAAGCCGTTGTTCCGGGTAGAGCCACCCGCTCTAAACGAAGGTCAGGCTGCCGCCGCTATCTACAAAGACCAGAGCATTCCGGGAGCTTTGCGTCCTGCCACCGGTCCGGCTTAAACATCACACAAATTTATTGGAACGGGGAGCGAGTGAAACATCTCGCTCCTTTTTTATTTAAGCTGCCTGTTCGGCTTCATTCTCTACTCGAACATAGAAAAGAAATTCATTCACATTCTGATTAGGGGCATAGTTGCGGTTATCGCGGTTCTTATCGGCACGGAAGCGGCGGTACGTAAGGCGATGGGTTTCTACTCTGCCTCGCATCCCGAAGATGCGTTCAATCTCTTTTAGGCTTAAAAAGCCTTCATCGTTATAACTCAGGATAATGTGGCGTGCGCGGGCGTGGCTTACCAAGTCGGTAAATGCTCTCTCTACTTCTAACTTCAGGCAATAACGGCTGCGTTGATGCTCATAGGGACGTAGCCCGGTTTTACCCTTTAGTTCCGGGTTATCGCCAAGCGCAACTGTCTCAAGCAAGTGGTAATTAGTGGCATATTGGCGGCGGTTATAGGGCGGGTCAAGATACAGCACATCGCAATCAAGTTGCTGGATTACTTGGTTCGCATCACTACAGAATATTTTGTGGGGCTTATCGCCGGGAATAATCACAGGAGGTTTCAATTTTAAGGGTTTGAGGGCAGTTGATTTCAGATGCTTCAGAAACGCACCATAAACGCTTGCAGTATTCGCCACGCTATCTAACGCATCCAGCAATGCCGCCAGCAACAAATAATACTCATTCTCATTTACTAACCCTGCAACTTTCCAAGTTTCCAAAATTTGCCGAATCGCATCGCAGCTTCGCCCGTTTTCATCAGAAAAATAATTGCGTGAATGTTCCGAATCTTTGGTGCCGCCATAGCAATAATTGTTGAAAACAAAACCTGTATCAATCCCCGACAACGAATTGAGCCAATCAATTATTTTTAGTAAAGGCAAGCGCAAATTGTATTCTTTATCGCTGGAAAAGGAGGGTAAAGGCGGCTGGATTGGAACCTGACGTTCTGAAATTTGCGGGTATGCGCTTAAAAGCGTTTCAAAGGTAGGATATTGATTACAACCCAGAAAGGCTTTGCCCAGTACATAGGAATAATACTGCCAATCGTTTGAAACAACCTGAAAACCCAGACGCTTGGCAAATTGCCCAACTGCGGTTGTACCTGAAAACAGGTCACAAAAAACCCCGCCGTTAAGCTGTTTGGCATCGAGAAGATTCTGAATAAAGGGAAGTAAAGACCATTTGCTGCCGATATAGTTCAATTATATGCCCTCTCCCAAACAAAAGTGAGCCATGCTTATGTAAACTTATTATAAGGTTAGGGGCATGATTATGTCAATGCAATCTCAGCATAATTTTTCTTGAATTGGAACTCCACACTTCAAGCCGTAATAAGCCAATGAATAAGATTAGCGAGCATTAAAAAGGGGCGCAAAATGATTACGCCCCGCGAAACTGCTCAATAGAGTTCATTCAGCTATCAAGCTTGACCTTCTTTTTGCTCGTCCGCTTTCTTACCTAAACCCATCTTTTGCTTGAGAGCGTCAAGCTCGGAATCTAGGTCGTCATCCGGCAATTTATTAATTTCGGCTTCAGTTTGAGCCGCCTTTACCTCAGCGCCACCCATTTGGCTCAAAGCCTCCTGCGCCATAATTTTGCGCTCCATCCGCGAATAATCTCCGGTATTAATTCCGGTAACTTGGTCTTTTTCTCCATAGACCTTATTAGTCAGCTTTGCCATACCATAGCGAGCCAGAAGAGTCGGCTTGTTACTCTGCAACTCATTGTATTTTTGCTTCAACAAAGTCATTTGGGAACGCAGTTGCTCTTGTATCTTCTTCTGCTCTTCGTACTGAGTCTGATAGGCGTTAGCTTCTTCTTCCGCCTGCGCCTGCATCCGCAAGGCTTCACGCGCCAAATCTTCACGATTCGCTTTCAAAGCACGCTCGGCTTTTTGCTCCCAATCTTGACCTTTACGCCGGGCTTCCTGCGCCTGCAATTCGAGCATTTTTGCTTGCGTGGAAGCACCTGTAACAGTATTTTCGGCTTCCTTGATGCTATCTTCCATCTCTAACATAAAATAGTTCAACTGGCGCTCTGGGTTTTCAGACTTCTCCAACAAGTCATTTACATTTGCTTTGACAATCAAGGTCACGCGGTCAATAATTCCTGCCATAAATTTCCCTCCATTCCAATAATTGAGGAAGTCAACTTTTATTCTCAATAAGCTGGTTCATCTACCATTAATCGTTTACGCTTTTTGCGGTCTAAAGTTTCCTGAAACAAGCGCTGAATTCTGAGCATTATTCGGACTGACGGGAGGCTCGTTACGTGGAAATTGGCTAGAACCATTATGTAAAATTTCGGACAACTTATCTAGACGGGTGGCAGTTTCACGGCTCTTCTCAGAAATTTTTACCGCTTCATTCGCTATTTGTAAAAGTAGGCTAAGCCCATTAGCAGTTTGCTGCATGCCATTGCTCTGTTGCTGCGAAGCACCCGAAATCTGTCTGGAAAGAACCGTAGCGTGTTGTGTAGCCTCTATAACCTGTGCTGTGCGCTGACTGGCAACATTCAAGTTGCTAACCGCCTCGCGACTCTGATCACGACTTTGCTCTATCCGGTCAAGTACACTTTCAACTATTTTACGCAAACGCGAAATAACCTTCTGAACTTGCAAGCTACCGCTTCTAGCACGTCCGGCAAGCTGATTGACCTCGTTAGCCACCACTGCGAACCTGTAACCATATTCTCCTGCTCCACTGGCTTCAATTGTAGCATTTACCGCCAGTAAATGAGTTTCTTCGGCTATTTCCTGTAATACCTCAGAAAGTTGGTTAATTTCTTTTGATTGGACTGCCATTTCGGTTGTCTGTTCTACCAACCCTTCAAGGCTTATCTGCAAATCTGCCAGTTCTACTAGGCTGGTATTCAACGAGTCTTGCCCAACCTCAGCCGACCTCAAACTCTGTTCGGTACTTTGCAAAACCCGATAAGCTGATTCGGCAATGGTTTCCGCGCTTCGATTTAATTGATCTACAATTTTGGATAATTCACTGAGCTGCATAAATTGCTGGGAAATACTAGCACTTTGTTCAAACGCTATATAGCTTAACTCTTCGGCAGAATCAGCTAGTGCATTTCCAGTACCGAGTTCACGCTGATGCACGCTCTCCAATTGGGATTTTTGCCGCGAAAGAAGGTTGTTTTGTGCTTGTAATTGTTCCTGTAACAGCACAAGATGATTGGTAAATATCCCGGTTGCCACAATCACCAAGCACCATAATACAATCATGCCATTATCATAGTTAGTTAATATAACGCTGTGCAAAAGTCCAATAGGTATTACAATTAACTGTATAGGCAAGGTTGTAGGCAATTTCTTTATAACCGTGAAGGGTTTTTCAACACCTAAAAGATAATCCCTTAAAACTATTAACCCATAATTGGATATAATCCATGTAGAAAATGCCAGCAAAACAGCCACTAGCTGCTGCCCGGTTAATTTTTCAATATTTGTAGAACCAAACAAACGGAAGGTAGCAGCCCCTGCAAAAAATACCAGATTAAACATTATAAAACCGTAAAAAGTACGCCAGTTTCCCCGGCTAGTAGGAAGCAGATAGTAGTAAATTGCTATTATAGTAAATGCAAACACCGGTAAAAGAGTAATCGGCAAGGTCAACATAGCCGAAAAAATAATAGTAGTAGCAATACTAAGGCGGGTTCCTGCTATCCGAATATTCATTAGCCCCAATGCCAGCACCAATACCAAATCAATCAGAAACTTCCAGAAAACTTGATTGGTGTAATTATTACCGGCTGAGTTACCGTAAAACCACCAGATTGTAATAGCAAGTATAGTCAAAATACTTGTTATAGAATAAACCAGTAATTTTGAAACAGCAGGATTTGGTAGCTGAGTCTGGTTAGCAGTCATTATTTGTTCCAATACTTGTGGTTTAAACGTTTATCAATAGATGGCAGGATTATAATATCGGTCTTACCGGGGTCAAGTCAATAGGCTATTTTGAAAATCTACAGTAGATCTCTTTGGGTTACTACTAAAATCTCTCCTGAGATTTCACTTTGCTCACTTTTTGTCTTATGGAGCGTCAAATGTATATAGAAAATATTTGTTGTAAAGTGAATCGAGATATTTAACATGAGAAGCAAGTGGCCCGTTTTCTAGCGCCTCTCGCTGACCAATCATTACAAACAAATGTGTGATTCTGAGGTGCTGTAAAGTGTCAATTACACTAAGATCAGATAACCTTTCGTTAATGCGATATTCCTGATTGGGAAATCCGCCTCCCACCATAAGAATAGTTGGAATAGTGTAAAACTCCTCTATGTCTCCTTCCATTGAGGCAATCCTAGCTGAAGCAGGTAATTTCTGGTTGAGCCACAGAACAGGCGAACCAAGTTGACTGCCCAACACCTGTTGGTAGCTTACTTTCCCAAAAATATAATCATAATTAACTTCGGGGAGATAATCACGGCGCAGATTTGCGAAAAATGGCAGGTTCAGAACTACCAGCAATAAGAAGAAAAGCGCAGGAAAGACAGACAATAATTTACCAGCATATTTTACCTTCACAGCCATTGAAGCTATATTCCATATTCCGTATGCTCCAAGAATTGCTAAGAAAGGGTACACCGGAAGCAGATAGCGCAACTGTTGTGACTCTACAAACCAGAAACCAGTGTATAACAGGGTTATAAGGCTTAGTCCCCAAATCAGGAAGCGGTTTTTTTGATCAAAAATAGCAATAAGAAGTGAGATTGGCATAAAAATCAGAAAAACCGGACCGCTGCTGCCGTGTCCGAAGGCTTTAATGTTTGTAGGGATTGTCCAAGCCAACGCTAGGAAATTGCTGATATGCTGCCCTATCCCATAACTATTTTGGTATCTAGTCAAGGATTCACTGGAATAGCTGTCCCACCATTTTTCACTAAAAAAAGAAGGTGATAGGGCAGGATAGACGGGATTGCCTAAATCAAGATAACCTCGAAACAACCACGGTGCAAAAACCAGCAAGGTAATTGTGCAGTAACTGCTAATAATTCCAAGACACTCGCGCCATGACCAATCCAATCCTCGTGTTTTTGAAAAAAAACCCGGTAATTTTGAATGCCAAAGAAGGATTATAATACTTCCCAAGAGTAAAGCTGCTAAAACCATTCCGAAATGTTTTATACCTGACATATATCCCGCTAGAAAACCTGTTAGCGCCAAAAACCACCAACCAATGTGCTTTGTTTTTGCTTCAAAAAAGCAAGACAGTGTATAAAGACTTAAAAGGAAATAGAGGGGGATAGTAAGGTCGTTATTAGCAGTGCTTACTAAGTCACGCACCAACGGGGTTGAATAAAAAAAGAGAGCGGCAGTTATAGCTACTGTGGTAGGAAAAAACCTTCGGGCAAACAGGTAAATTGCCGGTACCAGCATTATACCGTCCAACCAATGAAAAGCCTGTGCCAATCCCGACCCATTTATTAAGCCATAGGCGTAGGTATAAAGCATTTCCTGGTTGGCCATATAGCCCCCCGGCCAGATCGCGTATTCTGACACCATATTAACAAGACGATGGTTTTCGAAATAACGACGGGCTTCGTAGAGATGGTACCAGGCAGCATCATACCCAAAATCAGGTGTCAATATCGAAACTAGGTCAATCCAGGAATAAAGAGCGAAAAGTACTAATGCAATTATCCAAAATAAAAGTTTCACTTTGGGCATTGCTTGCCAGTCAAATTTTATTAAGCGCCAAGCTTTCCAGGGACGAATTATGGCTATTCGCAGAAGAGCCAGAACTGCGATTAGTATAGTTAGACCCCACAACACCTCTCCGTACAACAGCCCAACTACACCTAAAAAGAATATTATCAAGCTTAACCCGGCAAGCCCCAATGAAACGACAATTACAAAGCGTTCCAGCTGAGAATTCCATTGAGGAAATTTAAATCTTCGCTGAAAGAAACTCAGCAAACTATCCACCACCAGCCCCAGCGAACAAGCTATCAATAAAGCAAAAATAGGTATAACCACCCCTGCCGGTATTCTGCTAAAAATTATTGAGAGGTCATTCCAGATATAACCAATACGCCTCCACGCCAAGGGTTCGCTGAACCCCTCTCGATAATAGAAAACGAAGCTTGATAAAGCCCAGCCCATTCCAATCAAAACTAGCAAACCGGGACGGAGTCTGGGAAACCGAGAAAGGCAAAAAGCCAGTACCCCGACCATAAGGACAATTCCGGCTACAATTGCCAAGTTACCCCGAATAAGCAGAGAAAGGTAATCGTCTAGCAGTAGCAATAATACCAATCCAAGACCCAAACCATATCCTATAGGGGCAACAATCCAGCCCCTATGGACTTTTAGAAAAGCAAGTTCCAAGAGAAAATAGAAAATAGCAAAGGCAAGTGTTAGCGCCGCCCATCCGAATGGCGGAGGTAGGGTTGGGCTATTTGAATTCAGCTATTTTTACCAAATTAGCCTTAACAGTAATAGTAGGTTGGGGGTAATTGGTAGGGCGGAAAGAGGCAACATTGAAACTTAGCTGATATGGGTAACCGACCGAGGGTAACAAAACCACAGAGTGTTCACTAGTCCACTGATAAGAGCTTTCAGCATTAGTCTCTGCGCTAAAAGGCGAGAAGGATGAGAGATACTCACTAGCAGAAAGTTTTCCTGGTTCAATGCGTTGACTAAAACCAGATTGGTAAACCAAATATATCGCTAAGGCAGCAAAAACCGCTGCCAACCCTATTTTCAAAACGACCCAACGTGAGAGTAGTAGGTCAGGATTTTCTATAGTTCTCTTGTGAATGTGGAGCTTCAAATTATATTTATAGGTTTAGCTACTTTAGTCAAGATAATGTGGTCGTTCACGGGGGGTGTTTTCCTTGTAGCATCAAGTATAGAGCAACCACAATATATTGATTTAATTAGGTTGCACCAAATCTTATTTTTGGGCATCTATACAACATATGTCATGCTTTTACCCTAAATCATTCAACTTTTCTGAACCCCGTGAACGGTTACAATGGCTTGTATAAGTCTAGAACACGCTCAGGCTACTTCTTCGCCCAAATATGTACGCCTTACTGCTTCATTGGATAGCAGGTTTTGACCGCTATCTTCGAGTACAATCGAGCCGGTCTGGAGTACGTAGCCACGCGCCGCGATACTGAGCGCAACAAGTGCGTTCTGCTCTACCAGCAGAATAGTTGTGCCTTGCTTGTTAATATCAAGAATAATCTCAAAGATTTGTTCCACTAACTTGGGAGACAAACCCATGCTTGGCTCATCCAACAACAGAATAGAAGGTCTAGCCATCATGGCACGCCCTATTGCCAACATTTGCTGTTCGCCACCGCTCATAGTTCCGGCTTTTTGCTTAATACGTTCCTTCAAGCGTGGAAACAAGTCGAATACTTTTTCTAAATCCTCTTGGATACCTACTTTGTCAGTTCGGAGAAATGCACCCATCTCCAAGTTTTCCAGCACTGTCATACGCGAGAATATTTTACGACCCTCTGGCGAGTGCGAGATGCCCTTCTTAACCACTTCCTGAGCATCAACACCGTCTAGACGCTCACCCTTAAGATAGATATGCCCGGTACGGGGTCTGATAAGACCGGAAATGGTCTTCAGAGTAGTTGTCTTTCCTGCTCCGTTTGAACCAATTAGGGTAACAATTTCTCCGGGATTAACAGTAAGCGAGATGTTCCGAAGAGCCTGGATATTGCCATAAAAACTGGAAACTTTATCAAGTATCAGTAACGCCCTGTTGTCAACAGTCATTTATGCTTACCCTCTATTTTTGTTCATCTTTGTTCTGAGAATAGGCTTTACCAAGATAAGCCTCTACCACCTCAGTATTCACCTTTATTTCCGCAGGTAGCCCCTCCGCGATTTTCTTGCCAAAGTTCAGCACCGTAACCCGATCGCTAATTTCCATAACGACCTTCATATCATGCTCAATCAACAGTACGGAAATCTCACGGTCACGCCGTAACTGGTCAATAAAACGGGTCAGTCGGGCTGTTTCGTTGGGGTTCATACCAGCGGTTGGCTCATCTAGCAATAACAACTTAGGGTCTGTAGCAAGGGCGCGTCCAATTTCCAGACGGCGTTGATCACCATAAGATAGGTTTTTTGCAAATTCCTCGCCCTTACCCCCCAAATCTACGTATTCAAGCAATTCAAGCGCCTTTTTGTATGCCGCTTTTTCTTCTTTTACAACCCGTGGCGGGCGGAAAATAGCCCCAAACAACCCCGCTTTCAAGCGATAATGTTCCCCGACCATCACATTCTCAAGGGCGGTCATATTGGAGAATAACCGGATGTTCTGAAAGGTACGGGCAATACCGCGCTGAGTAACCTGATGCGGCTTCAGCTTTTCCAATTGCTTGCCATCAAAGGTAATTTTACCAGTTGTAGGCTCATAAATTCCGGTTACTAGGTTGAAAAAAGTAGTTTTACCGGCTCCGTTAGGTCCGATAAGGCTAACGATGCTTCGTAGTGGAATTGTAAAATCCACTTTCTGAACTGCTACGATACCGCCAAAGTTCTTGGATATACCGGCAGCTTCTAATATATTTACGCTCATATATTCCCACCAAGAGCCGATCTACTTGTTTTTGTGTTTCTTGTCATGTTTATCCAGAATTGTTGACTCAGTTATAGAAGGGTTGAAGGTCAGGGAATGGCTCTCTGCCATTTGCTCCAGCGGGTCTTCCGAACCGATCAACATCGGCTGCATATCTTTGCTGGAACCAGCATGCAACTCCATCTTGCGCCGTCCACTAGGGAATAAACCTTCAGGTCGTACCAACATCATTGTCACCAAAATCAGACCAAACAGCAGCAAGCGGGAGTTCGTAGCCACATTGGTTAAAATATCCTTCAGAATATTTGGGTCAGTGATTCTGACTCCATCTACCAATCTGGAATCAAGCTGAATCCCGTCCGCCAATTTACGAACTTGCTCTGTAAAGAAGGGTATAAAGTAACGGTCGGTCATGGCTAACGCCCCAGCCCCGAAAATAACGCCCCAGATGTTGCCCAAACCGCCGAGAATAATCATTGACAGCACGAAAATTGAAACGTCAAACTTGAATTGGGAAGGATTGGCTGAACCTAAGCTGTTGGCGAAAATTGCCCCAGCAAAACCGGAGAACGAAGCACCCAGACCGAAAGCCAGCAATTTGGTTTTTACTAGGTCAATGCCCATCGCGGAAGCCGCTATTTCATCTTCGCGCATTGCCATCCATGCTCTACCTATACGTGAATTTATAAGTCTTCTTATCATAAATATTGAGAAGAAAACTACCACTAGAGCAATCAGATACCATGCCTCGATAGTCGAGGAAGAAAACTGAAAGTCAAATAGCTTGGGCTGTTGCAATCCCGCCAGACCGGTGTCACCACCTGTCAATTGGGTGAGATTGTTGAAGGTAATCGGGACAATTTCGCCGAAGCCGAGCGTGACGATTGCCAGATAGTCGCCACGTAAACCTAGAGTTGGCGCGCCCAGCAATACGCCGAAAAGAGCTGCCATCAAAAAACTGATGGGAAGCGCAACCCAAAAATTGGTGTGAAAAGGCGTATCATTCAGCTTGCTCTGGGTGGCAGTTAGGAAGCCCATTGTGTAACCGCCGATGGCAAAGAAAGCGGCATAGCCTAAGTCAAGCAACCCGGCGTAGCCTACTACAATATTCAAGCCTAACGCCAGCAATACAAAGATGAGTGTACTGTTAACTGCCGAGAAAGTATCTGAAAATACCGTGGGACCAAAGTTCTCCAAAATAGGTTTTGCCACGAAAGGCAGTGCCAGAAACATAACCGCCAGAACGAAAAATCCGGCTAATTTAGTGTTTCCGCCTTGAAATCGTGCAAAAGGATTTGGAGCTTTACCGGAAGGCGTAGCTTGAGGGTTTGTTTGGGTATTGGTATTTGACATAGCCTTACACCTTCTCCTGCACGTTGTCGCCCAAAATACCGGTAGGGCGGAATACCATCACCAACACCAGAATTACAAACACGGATACCGCCGCCCAAACTGACAGGTTAAGGTAATTAAAAGTAAGCTGGAACACACTGGACTGACTAATCGAATAAATCAGCCCGATAAACAAGCCGCCCAATACTGCCCCGTTCACGTTGCCGATACCGCCTAGCACCGCCGCAGTAAAGGCGAATAACCCGTTCACAAAGCCTAAATCATAGCGTACAGTACCCTGCACCTGATAAATCCCGTAAATCACGCCTGCCGCACCTGCCAACGCGCCTCCCAATAAAAAGGCGAAGCTGATAGTGCCTTCAATGCTGATGCCCATCAAGGCTGCCGCTTCCCGGTTTTGTGCCACCGCCCGCATCGCCTTACCAATTTTAGTGCTATTAATCAGATAGCGTAATGTCAGCAAAAGAATGCCTGCACCGATTAATACCAGAAATCCGGTTACAGGGAAAGTGATAAGAGTATCATTATTGCCGATAATATCGCTCACTAAGTCCACATTTGAAACTCTGGAGGAGTTAGGGAATAGCAGTGGGTAGCTCTTGGGAGTGGAGCTATTGAGATACAGCGCAATATTTTGCAGAATAAACGAGATACCGATAGCGGTAATCAGAGGAGCAAGGCGCGGAGCATTCCGCAATCGTTTGTAAGCAATACGATTGATTGAATAGTTCAGCAACCCGCACACCAGCATCGCAATAATAATTGCCAGCAATACTGCAAATATCACGAAAAATACAGAAGTGCTACCGCTAACCGGGCGTCCTTCTTTGGCTCCCAACAAGGTAGTCAGTACCGCATAGCCCACCAGCGACCCCATCATAAATACATCGCCGTGTGCAAAGTTAATCAACTCAATTATACCGTAAACCAAGGTATAGCCAAGTGCCACCAGCGCAAAAAGGGAACCGCTCAATAAGCCGTTAATAATTACGCTTATTACGCTATCATAGCGAGGAGCTTCTTTAAATAACTGTTCTGCTATCAGCGGTAAAATCAGCGAAATCAGGACAACGCCACCGAACACCAACCAACCCTGTTTCTGGGAAATAGTTTCGCGTTGGACGGCAGCCTGAGCCGGGTCAGATTTGTCGTAGAAAGGCAAAACATAAGCAGCAATCAGAATTGCCGGGCTAACTCCCATAAGCAAAGCGGTTAAAGTCACATTCAATAAAGAACCGGGTAAGTTCGTGGGCCAAGGGGTTGAATTATCCTGGATGGCGTTGAAAATAAAGTAAAGCACGGTTATAACAGGAAGTGCATAAAAAGCGGCAGTACGTAACCATCGCGCGTTATAACCCTTTTTTACCAACAGGTGTGCGCCATAAGCACCTGATCCTGCCCAAAGTAGGAGGAGTAGAAGCTTTACAATGATTTCCATCCTATATTGTATTTCCTATTCCACTAGTATTATGTCGAGCAAGTAAGCTGCATAAATATAATAGAGAGCAGTAGCGTTCGTTTCGCGACTCCGGAGGTGAGGAAACCCGGAGCAATTTGTAAAAAGAGAAGGGGCGAGCAGCTAAGCCCGTCCCTTTCCCTTATAGATTCAATTAGGAACCGGCAGTGAACTTAGGTTTCACTACAGTGAAGGTAACCCACTTGCCATCCTTGACCTGATCGATACGGAAATCGGTCAGAGTAGTATCGCCGTTCTTGTCAAAACTCCACTTGCCCAGCACGCCATCGAAATCCTTAGTAGCGGCTACAGCAGCTAAAATAGCCTTGCGATCCTTTACGCCGGCGGTCTTGATAGCGCTCAAAGCGACGCTCATCATTTCGTAACCGTAAATGGTGTAGGCTTCGACGTTGCCGTATTTGGCTTTGTAGCGTTTCAGGAAGTCTTGACCTTTGGCAGGCAATTTATCCTCAGTCGTACCACCAATGCTGGAGTACACGCCTTCAGCAGCAGCGCCACCGTCCTTGATGAAAGCTTCTTCGTTAATACCGTCAGGACCAATGAAAGGAGCCTTGATACCGGCAGCGCGGATGTCCGCTACCAATTTACCAGCCTGCTGTTGGGTAATACCGCCAAAGAAAATGGCATCTGGGTTCTTGGACTTGACAGTAGCAGCCAAAGACTTGTAGTCGGTTTCTTTACCAGTGATCGAAGCGCGATTGCTGCAATCCAAACCAGCAGAGGTGCAAGCAGCAGCAACTGCATCGGCAACGCCCTTACCATAGGCTTGGGAGTCATCGATTACGAAAACGGTCTTGGCGTTTAAGGACTTGATAAACTCAACATCGGCAGGACCCTGTACATCGTCCGCAGTTATTACACGGAAGTAGTTGCGAGTCTTGGCAGGATAATATACATCCGGCTCACCTTGCTCAGTGACACCCTTAGCAGCGCGGGTCAGACCCGGATAAGTATTGGCAGGGCTGATCATCGTAATGTTAGCAGGGTTCAGCAACGGGATGGAAACTTTGGCAGCGCCAGAGTTGAAAGTGCCAAGGTAGATCATTGTATCAGGGTCATTCAGCGCCTTGTTGGCGTTTGCCTTTTCCTGATCGGCATCCCACTGACCTTTGGCAGCGGTAGCATCATCCAACGATACATAATCAATGGTGAAGTTACCGATCTTGCCGGTACCTCCGGTGAAATCGTCAAGCGCCAACTTCGCAGCGTTTACTAAAGTTTCGGCTTGTGCCTTGCTCGAACCGGTCAACGGCAAGCTTGAGTAAATGCGGGCAGTGGTAGCCGGAACCGGGGTAGCAGTATTGTCACCGCAAGCAGCCAATAGAGCCATTACGGTAAAAGAAACTACCAGCAAAGCAAGTAACCGGAA
Source organism: Candidatus Chlorohelix sp. (assembly GCF_037138995.1). Classification (NCBI taxonomy): domain Bacteria; kingdom Bacillati; phylum Chloroflexota; class Chloroflexia; order Candidatus Chloroheliales; family Candidatus Chloroheliaceae; genus Candidatus Chlorohelix; species Candidatus Chlorohelix sp. Next base: position 28,131 of record NZ_JBAXHI010000027.1, read on the forward strand.
TTTCTTGGTCACAGTGTTCATTGTTTGAATTTCTCCTCCTGAATTGCCTTGAACAACTCAGCCATGATTGTTCCAGACGAGTAACCCAGCAAGACACTGGATAAAGCTGAAACGGTCTTAACTAAAAACGTGGTTTAATAGCTACCTTGATTGCTAGTAATTTCAAGCCAATTTTCGCTTAAAACTTAGTTGTTTTGATTTGAAAATCAGACCCAAAATATCAACTAGCAATCAAGGTATAAGCTTAACACAAAGCGTGTAAGCTAATTCCAAAACTTAATACCAGCGCCTTACTTAGTAGTAGCGGCAGCGGTAGTAGCAGCAGCGGTAGTTGCTCCTACGGCAGGTGTTCCAGCAGCTGTAGTTGCTGCTTTAGTAGTAGCAGCAGCGGTAGTAGCTCCAGCGGCTGTGGTAGCAGCAGCGGTGGTAGCTCCAGCGGCTGTGGTAGCAGCAGCGGTGGTAGCTCCAGCGGCTGTAGTTGCTGCTTTAGTAGCAGCAGCAGTGGTAGCCGGAACAGTCGTGGCGGTATTGTCGCCACAAGCAGCGAATAGAGCCATTAGGGCTACCAGTAAAGCAAGTAAACCGAATTTCTTGGTCACAGTCTTCATTAATTTGAATTTCTCCTCCTGAATTGTCTTGAACAACTCAGCCTTGATTATTTCAGCCAAGTAACCCAGTAAAATACTGGATAAAGCTGAAGCTAACTTAACTAAAAAACGTGGTTTGATTCTACTAAAAGCTTTACACAAAATCGTGTGAGCTACCCTAAAACAGGGCTTTGCAGCCGATAGGTTAACCGGACACTATCGGGCGAGGAGAGTATAAAATGGTAAAAGTTAAGGAAATTAGCTACTTCGCTTTGACGGAGGATTATAAGCCGAATAGCTTACTTTGTCAAGCAAATCGCAATTTTGGGAGTGCCTATCTTGGAAGAGGTGAATTTTAATTTTGCCAAACATCTTGAGGCTGCTTAACAATAGCAAAAATCTATTATAGCGTGCTACCTCTGCATTACTAGGCACTCCCGCAAATTTAATCAGGGAAAATGCGTTTGAAAATAGCTGCCCCCTCTAATGACCTTACAGTGAACCTGAAATTATTTTAAATTGATACACTTGCTGTATCTCGATACGAGAAGTTTGAGCTAAACGCATAATCCCTGCAATTTTAATTTAAGTGTTATTGTTATATTGCTTGTGCATAAAGTAGCGCGGTCAACAGGCGTAGTGACGCTTCATTCTATTACAAAAATATATCGGTTGTGCTTGACAATCAGAGGAAGCTAATTCAATAATCGCCTAGAGTAGCATTGTTAACATTAAATATAACAAGAGGGAAACTATGACGTTACCTAAAACCGCCAAAATTCATGAGGTTGGTCCCCGCGACGGGTTGCAGAACGAGAAAGCACCAGTTTCTACAGCAGCCAAAATCGAGTTGGTAAATGCACTGGCGCGGGCGGGCTTGCCAAGTATTGAATACGGTTCTTTTGTAAGCCCTAAATGGGTTCCGCAAATGGCAGATAGTGATGAGGTGGGTCGCCTTATTACTCGTCTGCCGGGTATCAGCTATCAGGCTTTGGTTATGAATATGAAAGGCTATGAACGCGCCAAAGCGGTTGGGATGGATTCGGTTAATATCGTTACCGGCGTTAGCGAGACTTTTAACCGCAAAAATATGAACGCGGGGGTGGATGAGTCGTTGGAAAACTATCGTCCCATAATCGCACAGGCGCGTCAAGACGGTATTCAGATTACGGCGTATGTATCTACCGCCTTTGGTTGCCCTTACGAGGGAGACGTTGCTTTTGCAGAGGCGCTGACGGTTAGCCGGAAATTCTTGGCGATGGGCGCGGATGAGGTAATTTTGTCCGATACTATTGGATGTGCGTACCCTAAACAGGTTAGCGAGTTGATAGCTTTGCATCTTGAGCATATCCCAGCGAATAAACTCGGCTTACACTTCCATGATACGCGAGGTTTGGCTTTGGCAAATGTTTTGGCGGTACTTCAAATGGGGGTGAATCGTTTTGATGGTTCGGTAGGAGGAATGGGGGGTTGTCCCTTTGCGCCCGGCGCACAAGGCAACGTCTGTACCGAAGATTTGGTTTTTATGTTAGAGGAAATGGGAGTCGAGACAGGTGTAAATGTCCCCGCGTTGATTGAAGTCTCTCGCACTGTCGAAGGGTTGCTAGGGCGTTCCTTGCCCGGACATATCAAAAATGCAAAGCACAAGCCCAGTTATTTGGAGAGAAAATAATGCGGTGCAGACATAAGCAAATTAAAGAATCTTACGACTTGTAAATTGAGCGTTTGAATTCATTTAGCATCGTTGAGTGCCAATCGCGCTTTTCCTGTCGCAATTCGCTCTCAACTGCTCCCAGATAGTGACCGCAAGTTACACAAAAGACTGCTATCAGGGTTTCGCTTTCTTCTTCATCCTCGTAATCATAAATCATTTCGGTTTCATCGAAAGGGTAAACAGGCTCACTGGACAGATTGGTGCTGCTGCAATGTGGGCATTTCCCTTTAATTTTGTTTTCCATAGCTATCACTCCTTTTGAGATGTGAATTGCGGAACGAGGCAATTCCTCTTGTGCTGAGCGCACTGAAGAAGCTAAGAAAACTGGCAGCGCTCAAAATACTGCCTAAACTTGCAAAGCTACCTATTGATAGCAAACTGAACGAACTTCCAATACTAAGCATACTATTTGAACTTCCAATGGAGAGTACGCTATTGAAACTACCGATAGAGAGTACGCTGTTATAACTTCCTATGCTAAGGATATTGTGTTTTTTGCTTCTTTTATCTGCCTTACTATCTTTATTTTGCGCCAATTTTCCGTTAGCAATAGGGCTACCGGCGAGTCCCAATTTTTTTTCAGCCGCCATAGTTTCCTCCTTGTTTTCGAAATGAAGACTATCTTTTCGAGCGGGTACGCATAAAAGGCACCGTCACTGATAATATTACCAGTAGTAGGAAGATTCCGGCAAGAATCAGGATGCCGGGAGGTCCGCCTCCTTCGGTTTTGGGGTTTTCAGGTTTTGGAGTAGGTGTCGGTAGCGGCGTGGGTGTAGGCGGTAGCGGTGTGGGAGTTGGAGCGGCAGTTGTAGTTGTAGCTTGGAAAAGAGCATTATTTCCGGCAACTACTGGTGTTAAGAATACAAAAACGGCTAATATTCCCAACACCATTATTAACAGAGTTAGGATTAAAAGCCGTTTGATTGAAAAGCTATTTACTCGCATTCTTGCTGTTCAACACCACATCGCGCAAGTTTTCAAGCGCGGCATTTTCACTGGAGAAAGCATCGGTCATTTGATTTTTGAGGTCAAAAGCTGAATTCCAGAGCGTCTGGTTATTGGTGTTTAAACCATCTTTAAGCCGCGCGTAATACATCTGGCGGGTATAGAGCATATCAAGCATACGTTGCTGGTGTACCGTTGCTTCGTCCGGCACTAACCCTTGTTCTCGCATTGTCCTGAGTTGAGTAATTGTTCCCTCAATACTTTTCAGGGTTTCATCGCAAGCACGCACAAAGCGTTCTTTGTTGTTAGGATTACGCCAATAGGTAAAGTTGCTTTTATCCGGCACGTCTCCTGCAATGATACGGAAATTTTCAATTGCCTGTGTTATATTGCCACGTACTGGTAGGACTTGTTGGTAATATTTCATGGCAGGAGTAATGGCTACCGGAGTAGCATCGGTTTTACCCTTGAACAAGAACAGGTTGCCCGTTAATAGAAAAGCCAAAAACGCAAGGATAATAACAGGCAGAATCCAACGCCTTTTACTGCGCCAGTATTTATTGAAAGCGGCACCCAGAAAATCCTGCAACTGATAAAGGAACTCAGAAAACCCTTGTTTAGTTTTTGCCGGAGCTTGCCTTCTGGCAATATTGGCTTCGTAGTAAGGGGAGTGTAACCCGGAAGGTATATAAATAACCTTGTGGCAGAGATCGCATTTTTGGACACGACCTCGCCTCGCAGCCTCATCCGAATTTTCATTCTCGCAGGATTTGCAAACAATTACGCCCCGATTGTAGCCTACCCATGGAAGGGCGGATTCGGGTTTGTTACGAGCTTTTTCAGCTTCTAGACCGCATGCGGTACAACGCTGCAATCCACCCGGAAAATTATTACCGCAACGAGGACAATGTTGTTCTGGCAAGCGTTTTGGTAATTTTATAGGCTCGTTAAATTCGGCGTAATCTTCAAAATAATGATTATAATTTCTGATAGGACGCACCCTCCATAACAGGCAAACTTACGATATAGTAACGACGCATCGTTGCCGTAGTTTGGTAGCCTTTCATCAGATGCTATTTTAGCAGTTAAGACACCCTATGTATATTTTCGATTTTAACCCCATGTGAAAACTTTGTCAAATATTGATAATCCCCTTAACCCATTTTAATTGCTTTTATTCTTGTTTCAGGGCAGTTGACAGACCGGACAAGGGGTGCTATATTTTTCTACAGTTAAATAGTGACCTTTTGAAAAACTGTGAACAGAACGAGTAAGCTTGAAAGCGAAGCTTCAGAGAGTCCGGTAAGGTGTGAGCGGACGTTAGCGCGTAGGCTGAATGGATCTGGGAGTTGCAAACCGAACGTTTACCCAAGTAGGCTTTGCCGGAGTCCCTCCGTTATAGGGGAAAGGTATATGCGTAACAGCCTGTACCCGTTGAGAAGTCGTTCTGTGAAGGCGGCTTGAAGAAGGGTGGTAACACGAGAGTAAGGTTTACTCCCGTCCCTTTATGGGATGCGGGGGTTTTTTGTTTTATACGCAAATTGAGCAAATGAGGTTACAGCTATGCAGAGCGGTCAATACATACCCAGCCTTGAACAGGTAAAAACACTGGCAGGCAAAGGGAACATTACCCCGGTGTACCGCGAGATTTTTGCAGACCTTGAAACGCCCGTTTCAGCCTATTTGAAAGTGTGTCGGGATGAGCCGCACAGCTTTTTGCTGGAGAGTGTTGAGGGCGGGGAGCGTCTGGCGCGTTACAGCTTTATGGGTTACAACCCCTACTTGACCTTGCGATTGGATAAGGGCGTGGCGAATGCGCGTCAGCATGGCTATAAGCAAAGCATTAATTACGATGACCCGCTTCAGGTTATTTCTAGTTACCTCCGCGCCTATGAACTGGTGGAAATCCCTGAGTTGACCAAAGAACTGCCACGTTTTTATGGTGGGGCGGTGGGTTACCTGACCTATGAGACGGTGCGCTATTTCGAGAAATTGCCTTCGCCTGAAAATGATAGGCTTGGTATTCCAGAGGGCATTTTCGTATTTTGTGATACCGTGTTGGTTTTTGACCATCTTAAAAGGCGCATTAAGATTGTCTCACATGTGCATCTGGATGGCAGCGAGCAGGAAATTGAAGCCAGCTATAAGGATGCGATAGCCCGCATCGAGAAACAGGTTGCGCGTCTTGAAGGTCCATTACCGCTTGAACTGATTAAGGGGAAGATGGAAGGCTTTAGCGATGGGGCTGTAACCAGCAACGTTACTAAAGAACAATATATAGAGCGGGTTGAAAAGGCTAAAGAATATATTCGCGCCGGGGATATTATTCAGGTTGTGCCTAGCCAGCGTCTCTCTCGCCCGACCAGCGCAAAAGCCATTAACCTATACCGAGCGTTGCGCGCGGTAAACCCCTCACCTTATATGTATTATCTGCACTTTCCTGAAGTTGATATTATCGGTGCTTCGCCGGAACTGCTGGTGCAAGTCGAGAACGGCGTGGTCAGTACCCACCCGATTGCAGGTACTGTACGACGCGGCGGTAGTGACGAAGAAGACCGTGAGTTGGGCACTGCTCTTGCCGCCGATGAAAAAGAGCGTGCCGAACATGTAATGTTGGTGGATTTGGGGCGGAATGACATTGGGCGGGTGAGTGCGCCAGGTACGGTGAAGGTTACTCAATTAATGGATGTAGAACGCTACTCGCATGTTATGCACCTTGTTTCTCATGTGGAAGGGCAACTGAGAGCGGATATGACCGCTTATGAGGCATTGAGCGCGTGCTTTCCTGCTGGAACGGTTAGCGGCGCACCCAAAATCAGGGCAATGGAGATAATCGCCGAACTGGAGACCGACAAACGCGGTTTATACGCGGGAGCGGTGGGTTATTTCAGTTTCAGCGGCAATCTTGATACCGCTATCGCTATTCGTACCATTGTATTAAAAGAAGGGGTGGCGCATGTTCAGGCGGGTGGTGGAGTCGTAGCCGATAGCGACCCTGAGAAGGAATATCAGGAAACCTTGAACAAGGCTTACGGGATGCTCAAGGCGCTGGATGAAGTGGAAAAACTGGCGTGAAAGTATTCAAGGATTTATTTTTAAGGGTTGGTGGCGCGTATGCTGTTGATGATAGATAATTACGACTCCTTTACCTATAATCTTGTGCAATATTTCGCAGAGCTTGGCGAAGAGGTAGTGGTATATCGGAATGATGCCATTACCCTAGATGAAATCAGCAGGATGAAGCCAGAGCGTATCGTTATTTCTCCCGGTCCCGGTGCGCCGAAAGATGCAGGAGTAAGTGAGGATGTTATCCGGCAGTTTGGCGCTGGAATACCTATACTCGGCGTTTGTCTAGGACATCAGGCTATCGGTGAGGTGTTTGGCGGTACGGTGGAACGCGCTCCCGAACTGATGCATGGGAAAGTCAGCCCGATTCATCACAACGGGGAAGGCGTGTTCGCGGGTATTCCGCAGAATTTTAAGGCAACCCGTTACCATTCGCTGGTGGTTCGCCAAAGCGACTTGCCTTCCGAATTGGAAGTGACTGCCTCTACAGAGGGTGGTTTGATTATGGGTTTGCGGCATCGCCAATACCCGATTCACGGCGTTCAGTTCCACCCGGAGAGCATCTTAACCGAAAACGGCAAGGACTTACTAAGCAACTTCTTATCAATTAATAATTAGTGAGGTCATAGAATGGGCAAGAGTGCCTTTAGCGGTATCCAACCTAGCGGTGACATGCATATCGGCAACTATCTGGGCGCAATTCGCAACTGGGTAGTTGATTATAATACTGACAAGAGTATTTATTGTATCGTAGATTTGCACGCCATTACCGTACCACAAGACCCGGAACTATTGCGAACTCGTATCCGTAGCCTAACCAAAATTTATATCTCCTGTGGGCTGGATATAAATAAAGTGGCAATTTTCGTGCAATCGCATATCAAAGAGCATGCCGAATTGGGCTGGATTTTCCAATGCCTGACTCCGCTTGGTTGGGCAAATCGCATGACTCAGTACAAAGAGAAAAGCGCGGATAAAAAGGAACAATCTAGTGTAGGCTTGCTGGCATACCCGATGTTGATGGCGGCAGATATTCTGCTGTATCAGGTGGATGGCGTTCCGGTAGGCGATGACCAGAAGCAGCACGTAGAATTGACCCGCGACATTGCTCAGAAATTCAATCGCGAGTACGGCGAAGCCTTCAAAGTCCCCGAACCGTGGATTAGGGATTCCGGCGCACGTGTAATGGCACTAGATGACCCTACCAAAAAGATGAGCAAAAGCGGCGGACCAAACAACGCTATTATGCTGCTCGACTCGCCTGCTGTGATAAAGTCTAAAATTATGAAGGCTACTACCGATAGCGGCAGAGAAATAAAATTTAACCTGGAACAGGCGGGTTTATACAACCTGCTTACCATCTATGAGCTTTTTGCGCCCGACAATCCAACTCGTCCTGAGATTGAGGAGCAATTTGCCGGGCAAGGCTACGGCGGACTGAAGAAAGCAACGGTTGAAGTAGTGGTGGAAGGCTTGCGCCCCATTCAAGAGAAATATGCTGAGCTTTCCAAAGATGAAGCCTATGTTGAGCAGATTTTGAAGGATGGCGCGGATAAAATTCGCCCAATCGCAGCTAAAACATTGACTGAAGTAAAACAGCGGATGGGTATTGGTTAGTCGCGGGCGCGTAAATAAAAGTAAAAGAGAAGCACAATGATTAGAGAAGCGATTGCGAAATTGGTAAGCGGCGATTCACTCAGCTATGAAGAAGCTGCTGCCTCTATGGAAATGATAATGACCGGAGAGGCAACCCCCGCGCAGGTGGGGAGCTTCCTGACTGCCCTTCGTATGAAAGGCGAATCGGTAGATGAGGTGGCAGGGCTTGCACAGGTGATGCGCGAGAAAGCTACTGTGGTTCACCCCCCCGCTAATTTGAATCGTCCGTTGGTGGATGTGGTGGGTACAGGGGGTGATGGCAAGCACACCTTTAATATCAGCACCACCGCCGCTTTTGTAATTGCGGGTGCGGGTGCGGCAGTTGCCAAGCATGGCAATCGGGCTGCTAGTAGTCGTTGTGGTAGCGCCGATGTGCTGGAAGCATTGGGGGTAAATATCAATCTGAAACCGGAACAGGTTGCTGCTTGCATCGAGAAAGCCGGCATCGGTTTTATGTTTGCACCGCTTTTCCACCCTTCTATGAAGTACGCAGGTCCCGTCAGGCGCGAAATCGGTATCCGCACTGTCTTTAATATTCTCGGTCCCTTGACGAATCCGGCAAGAGTGCGGCGGCAATTGCTTGGCGTTCCTGACCCTAGTATTGCCGCAAAGATGGCAGCCGTTCTGAAGCGATTGGGCTGTGACCATGCGATTGTGGCATGTAGCTCGGATGGCATGGATGAGATTAGCATTGCCGCTTCCAGCCACTTATATGAAGTACGTGCCGATGGTACTATGCATGAGCAAGTTATCAAACCCGAAGATTTCGGCTTTAAAAGGGCTGAGTTAGATACTATGGTGGGCGGCACTGCCGAGCAGAATCGCGAGATTACCCTTCGAATCTTGCAGGGCGAAAAAGGCGCACAGCGGGATGTGGTTTTGCTTAACGCGGCGGCAGCATTAATGGCTTCTGACCTTGCCGGAGATATGTGGCAGGGTATTGAGATGTCGGTTCAGTCAATTGATAGCGGCTCAGCTTTAGACAGCCTGAACGAATTGGCAGCGGTTAGCCAGAGCTTTGCCTAGCTCTGAATTTGGCGTTTTTAGATAATTAGATTCGGCTAGTTGCTTAAGACAGCTAGAACCTATTATTAGGAAATATTACAAGCTTTCTTTCATGTTCTCAATAATAATTGTTATTCAGCCCGGTTTTCTTAGATTTGGAATCAGGTAAAATAAATAGCCTTGAGTATTATTTATACAGCTATCGAGGCGCCTATCCTTATAGGAACAAATTAGAATTTGATTTGGAGTAGTGGAAGTGAGTAATTTGAAAATCTTCAGTATTCAGAAACCTACAGCTGCACAATATGAGAGACTTGAAAAAAATTGTTCTTACGCTACCTTTACCCATACTCGCTTGTGGACTCAGATTTTTTGCACCCATCCGAACCCGCACTTTAACAACCGTATTCCCTCTGATGCCTCGCTATTTTTTAACTTTAGCGATGGAGTGGAAATGCTATTTCCAATGGTGCAGTACGCCGAGGTAAAAGGGTTGTTCAAGTTACATAGCGCTGCGGCTGACCAGAAAAATGGGGGCTATTTGAGCGAAAGCGATGTTTCAGAGGAGCATGAAGAATTATTATTAAAATACCTGTCTCGTTACGATATATGGTGGCGACAGAATCCTTTTAAGCCGGTAGCTAATATATCAAACGGCTTTACACGGCAAGAAGATTTTAACATAGTGCTGGATATACGAGATGGTCTGACAGCGCTTAGGGAAAATTTGAAAAAAAACAACAAAGAGTTTGTCAGGCAATCTCTACGAGCAGTTAAACATGGTGTAAAGGTGGATTTGGCTACTACACTAGAGGATTGGCAAGCCTTTTATCAGATATATATTGAATCTTCTAGACGTTGGGAAGATCCTAAATTATATAACTGGGCTGTATTTGAGGATTTTTACAAACTGGGTACAGATAAAGCGACTCTCTGGTTAGCTCGTTACGAGGGGAAGATAGTGGCGGGTAGCATCAGACTCCCGCATAATCGAATAGTACAAGGTTGGATTCGCGGCGGGTTGAAAGAATATTTTCATCTCCATGCGCCCAAATACCTAGACTTGGAGGTCTTTGAGTATTACGCTCAGCAAAACTACCATTGGTTCGATTTGGGCTGGTGTGGTGGAGATGAGAAGCTTATGCACTTTAAGATGAGTCTGGGTGGGGATAAAATGGATGGAAGCCTTTTGATTAACAAGACTCGAATGCGAAATACTTACGAACAATTACGTTATCGGGCAATAACTCTAAACACCGGATTAAAAAATTATGCTAAAAGCCGTTTGCATAAAGGCGATTAAATCGAAATTAAATAACATTTTGGATACCTATGAGTGATATTCTAAACGAAATAATCCAGCAAAAATGGCTGGAAGTAGCGCAAGCTAAATTAACCGAGCCTGAAAAAGCGTTGTTAGAGAGAGCGGAGGCTTTGCCGACCCTACTAGATTTTGCGGCTGCGTTGCGAAAACCGCGCTTTGATATTCCGGTGGCATTAATAGCTGAGATTAAGAAGGCTTCTCCTTCCAAAGGGCTGATTGCGTCGGATTTTGACGTTGAGAAAATCGCGGAGGCATACAGCGCGGCAGGCGCAAGCGCGATGTCTGTTCTTACCGATGAAAAGTTTTTTCAGGGTCATTTGAGTTATATAGAGGTAGCAAAAAAGAGTAGCGGGGGGCGTGTGCCTATCTTGCGTAAGGATTTTATAATTGACGAATATCAGGTCTTGCAAGCGCGGGCGTATGGGGCTGATGCCATATTGTTAATTATGGCAGCGTTGGATGATGCAACGGCTACAATACTTCAAGAAAAGGCGCAGAACTTCGGGCTGGGCGTGTTGGTAGAAGTGCATGATGCGGCTGAATTGCAACGGGCTTTGTCCATTGGCGCAGATATAATCGGCATCAACAACCGTAATTTGCACACTTTTGAGGTAGATTTGCAAACTACCGCCCGGCTTGTGCCGAACATCCCGCCGGGTAAGATTATCGTCAGTGAGAGCGGGATAGCCCGGAATGAAGATATAACTTTGCTTGCGCAAACGGGGGTGCATGCTGCACTGGTGGGAGAGTCGCTGATGCGGGCGGCTTCCACTGCACAGGGCTTAGATATACATGCGCTTCAAAGCATGATTCACGAGCTTTTCAGAAATGCCGAAAGTTAAGGTTAAAATCTGTGGAGTAAAGACGTTGGAAGCGGCGCAAGTGGCAGCACAATCCGGCGCGTCTCTCGTGGGGTTGGTGTTTTATCCGCCCAGCCCTCGCTACCTTACGGTACAGATGGCTCATGAAATATCTAGCGTGTTGCTTCAAATGCGGGATGCGCCAAAGTCAGTAGGGCTTTTCGTGAATGTAAGCGTGGCTGAAATGGTTGAAACTGCCGAAAAATGCGGGTTGGCTTACTTGCAACTGTCAGGTGATGAAACGGTTGAGATATGCCGGGTAGTTGCTCAGGAGCGTCCTGTGATAAAATCCATTCGTCTGAAACCGCCTTTGACTTTGGATGATGCGCTTGCTACCGTTGCTCCCTACGCTGAACTGGATAATGTGACTGTACTACTCGATGCTTACAAGTCTGGTTTTTACGGTGGTACGGGTGAGCGGGGGGATTGGGAAATTGCGAGAGAGATTGCGCGGTTTTGGCGTTTGATTCTGGCGGGGGGGCTAACTCCTGAGAACGTGGCGCAGGCGGTAGCGGCAGTGCAACCATGGGGCGTAGATGTAAGCAGTGGCGTGGAGATGGACGACCAACCCGGTATAAAAGACTTGGAAAAAATAAGAAAATTTGCGAAACATGCTTTAAGCGTGCAAAATAAGATAAATAACTCAACATTTTAAGGAAGTGAGCAAAATGACTCAATTGGCTGACCAGCAAACCGGCGATGAAAGCCATTATAATTACCCGGATGCGCATGGACATTTTGGCAGTTTCGGCGGCAAATACGCTCCCGAAACCCTGATGCCCGCGCTTACCGAATTGGAAGAAGCATATGTGGCGGCTAAAGCAGACCCTTCTTTTAATGCCGAATTGCAACAACTGGCGAAAGATTATATCGGCAGACCGACCGCTCTTTACCATGCAAAGGGATTGAGTCGGGAACTGGGCGGGGCGCAAATCTACCTGAAGCGAGAAGACCTAGCGCATACCGGGGCGCACAAGATTAATAACGCATTGGGTCAGGGGTTGCTGGTCAAGCGCATGGGTAAGAAGCGAGTAATTGCCGAAACCGGAGCGGGGCAGCATGGGGTTGCGACTGCTACCGTCTGTGCCATGCTTGGCTTGGAATGTGTGGTTTATATGGGCGAGGTGGATATTCAGCGACAGGCATTAAACGTATTCCGAATGAAGTTGTTAGGGGCGGAGGTTCGTAGCGTTACCAGCGGCAGCAAAACCCTCAAAGATGCTATCAACGAAGCTATCCGCGATTGGGTCACCAATGTGAATACCACCCATTATTTAATCGGTTCGGCGGTAGGGATGCACCCATATCCGCTGATGGTGCGCGATTTTCAATCTTGTATCGGTAGTGAGGCTCGTCAGCAGATTCAGGAACAAACCGGACGCTTGCCCGATTACGTGCTTGCTTGCGTGGGTGGCGGTTCAAACGCTATCGGCACTTTCTATCCTTTCGTGGAAGATGCAGGCGTTAAGCTCATAGGGGTGGAAGCCGGTGGCAGCGGGGTGGGGAGCGGCAAGCATTCCGCCACATTGGTTGCGGGTAGGGTTGGGGTTTTGCATGGTTCAAAGTCTTATTTATTGCAGGATGAGAACGGGCAAATAATTGAAACCCATAGTATCAGCGCGGGTTTGGATTACCCCGGTGTTGGACCTGAACATAGCTTCCTGAAAGAAATAGGACGCGCTGAGTATGTAGCTATTACCGATGAAGAAGCGTTGGATGGCTTTAAGCTACTGTGCCGCACCGAGGGGATTATCCCCGCGCTAGAGCCTTCGCACACTTTAGGCTATGTCAAAAAACTCGCCCCCACTTTGCCAAAAAATAGTATTATTCTGGCAACGCTTTCAGGGCGCGGCGATAAAGATATTTTTACGGTAGCGGACGCTTTCGGGGTGAAGTTACACTAATGTTGCTACTTTGTGATTTTGACGGCACAATTACCGAACAGGACATTACTAATTTAATCTGGGATTACTATCTCGATTATGATTGGCGTGAAGAATTATTGCCTCCCTTTCGGGATGGCAAATTCAACCATTTTGAGCTTATGGCAGTAGGTTACGAAACTATTTCCGCACCGGAAAAAGAATTACTGGATTATGTACGTCCACTAGTACAATATCGTGCCGGCTTTGAACAATTGGTGGGATTTTGCAAGGAGAAGGAATTTCATTTCGCGGTAGTTAGCGGCGGGCTGGATTTTTATATAAAGCCCTACTTGTCGCCGGAAATCCCCTGTTACTCCTATACCGCCGAATTAAACGGACATTGGAAAGTCAAATTACCGGCGGGAGTGACTCCTGAAGAAGGTGAAAATTATAAAGTGTTTGTTCTCGAAAAACTCAAACACGAATATGGAGATCGAGAAGTAATATTTCTAGGTGATGGACGCAATGATTTTCGGGCAGCACAACATGCCGACCGTGTTTTTGCGGTGACGGGCAGCACTCTTGCACAATTATGCCACGAGGCTAATATACCCTGTATCGAGTTTGATGATTTTCATGAAGTAGTAGCGCTATTGAAATAAGGGGAATGTAGAAGTTATGAAAAAAACAATCGCTTCATTATTAGGGTTGGCAACCCTCGGCGTTGGTATAACCGGAATCGTTTCACCGAAATTTTTAAGCAAGCTGATGGGCGTAAAAGCTCCAGAAGCTAGTCACTTTTTGCTTCGTGCCATAGGTGTTCGAGATGTGGCATTTGGTCTTGGGATTTTGGCGCATCGCAACAAACCGCGTGAGGCGGCATTTTGGGTTTATTCTATAGGCGCGGTAGTTGCATCAGATGGTATAGGCAGATTACCGGGCGTGAAAAATGAAGGAGTCCGCGCCGAGGTTTACCAAGCGGCGGGCGTTGCAACAGTTTGTTTCATTACCGGATTTTTGCTCTCCAGCTCAGTAATCGAAAAAGAAGAAACCCCGGCTCAAGTGGGTGGGAAATAATGAGCAGGATAGAAGCAGCCTTTGAAAAAATAAAAGCGGAGGGTCGCGGTGCGTGTATCGCCTACGTTACTATAGGTTTCCCGCATCTTGAGGATACTGTGCCACTAGTATTGGCGTTGCTGGAAGCTGGAGCCGATATGGTGGAACTGGGCGTACCTTTCAGCGACCCATTGGCAGATGGTCCGACTATACAGCATGCCAGCCATATTGCGCTTGAAAATGGGGTTACTCGCCAATTTTGTTTTGATGTGGCACGGGAGATTCGCCAGAAAACCGACAAACCCTTGCTTTTTATGGGATATTTTAACCCGATTTTTTCGTATGGTTCTGCCAAATATATTGAAGAATGTGCGGCTGTCGGGATTGATGGCTTGATTGTGCCTGATTTAGCCTTGGAAGAAACGAATGAGTTGTTGGGCTTGTGTCGGGAAAAGCAAATAGACTTGATCCAGTTTATTGCGCCTACCAGTACCGATGAGCGAATCCGAAAAGCGGCAGAGGTTGCCAGCGGCTTTATCTATTGCGTTTCGATTACCGGAGTTACGGGAGCGCGTACAAGTTTGCCTGCCTATCTGCCTGAATATATAAACCGGGTGCGTAGTTTTAGCGACAAACCGCTGGTAATAGGTTTCGGTATCAGTCGTCACGAACATTTTGTTCAGGCTACTGAGTTGGCAGATGGGGCGGTTTGCGCCAGCGCTTTGTTGGATGCTATTGAGAAAGCACCGGAGAGCCAATTGATAGAAACAGGCGCAAACTTTATCAGAAATCTGACCGGGGCGAGCAAAAATTAAGGCTTGCCAAATCTTTTAAAATCAAAATGCCAGAATATTAGTTTGTTTAGTTTTCGAGAGGAAAATTTTTAGAGAGATGGTTATCTGCAAAACGAAAGCCGAAATAGCTGAAATGCGTGAAGCCGGACGCATTGCAGGACATACGCTGGATGTGCTGGAAAAAAATATTCGTCCCGGCATAACCGCTAATGAATTGGATAAAATTGCCGAGGAGACAATCCGCTCGCAGGGTGGTACCCCCACTTTTAAGGGTTACGACCCCGGACAGCGCGGCTATGACCCAAAATTCAGAGGTTACAACGGCTATCCCAGCACGATTTGTATCTCTTTCAATGAAGAAATCGTACATGGTATTCCAAGCAAACGCGCTTTAAAAGAAGGCGATATTATCGGAATTGATATTGGCGCAACTTATAAGGATTGGGTTGGGGATACCGCTCGCACCTTTATGGTTGGAAAAGTATCAGATGAAGCCCGGAAATTGGTAGAAGTAACCGAACAGTCGCTTCATATTGCTATCGAAAAGATGCGGCTTGGTAATTATTTATTTGATATTTCAAATGCTATAGCTGATTACGTGGATAAGTTCGGATACGGCATTGTTCGCGATTATTGTGGTCATGGGGTTGGTCATCGCATGCACGAAGACCCAAATGTGCCGCATAACCGACAACAAACCCGTGGAATGGCTCTTCGGCGCGGCATGGTGCTGGCGATTGAACCGATGATTAACCTTGGCACTCACCAGACCCGCGTCAAGCCCGATAAATGGACGGTAGTGACCGCCGACGGCTCACTTTCGGCTCACTTTGAACATACGATAGCGATTACCGATGGCGACCCTATAGTCTTAACGTTACCAGAATAGTATTGACAACGGCTATGCTATCATGCCATAATCTTCCACAATCAAATAAGGTTATTGACGGTGAAAGAGACCTAGTAGCACAGCCCGGTAACTTTCAGAGAGCGGTTGATGGGTGCGAAACCGCAGCACTGGTTGTAAGCGAATTACCCTCTGGAGTCGATGATGCAAAGCGGTCAAATGCCGCAAGTAATTTCATCCGGGTGCGCCCGTTACAGCGACGGGCTATTCAACCCACTTTTCAGAGCGGGGGCGTAGCTGTCAAGGTTGTGGCAGAAATGTTACAGCAAAGTAAGGTGGTACCACGAGATGGTTTTGAGGCTTCTCGTCCTTACACTGCAAGCTCAAGGGAGCAAGGCGCAGTGACAGCTAAGGGGCGAGGGTTTTTTTATTTCCCGGTAAATTTACCCCATCACTGCATAAAATTCCCCGAACGCTGGCGTGGTTGGCGTTACTAAACCCGCCGAACCAGATTGTTTTGTTTTTTTCATGCTTAAAACGTTTATAATCTTTAACAACATACGTTGTTAGCCTAGATGAAGGCAGATTGCATCACCTAGGGCAAGAAAGGAAAGCTTTCGATGATTGTAGTGATGAAAACCGGTACCCCTGAACATGAAGTCCAAGAAATTATTAAGCGTATAGAGGAACAGGGCTTGATTGCACATCCCATTTTTGGCGCTGAACGTACCGTTGTTGGTGTAGTCGGCTCGTCTTTCAGACAGGATTTAGCCGATATGTTAAGTTCGGTAGAAGCGGTGGAATCGGTAATACCTGTTAGCAAAAAATACAAGCTCGCCAGCCGTGAATTTCATCCGGTTTCAACTACCTTTAAGGTGGGTGATGTCGAAATCGGTGGCGATGCAGTGGTGGTGATGGCAGGACCTTGCTCGGTGGAGAACGAGGAGCAAATTATTACCACTGCTCGCGCCGTTAAAGCGGCGGGCGCTCGTATTTTGCGTGGCGGAGCATTCAAGCCTCGTACCTCTCCTTACCAATTCCGAGGAATGGGAGAAGATGGGCTGAAATTGCTGGCAGCCGCCCGCGCCGAGACCGGGCTTCCGGTTATTACCGAAGTGCTAACTCCGGCAGATGTTGAGTTGGTAGCGCAATATGCCGATATTTTGCAAATCGGCGCACGCAATATGCAAAACTTTTTGCTATTGGAGGAATGTGGTCGTAGCAATAAGCCTGTGTTGCTCAAGCGCGGCATTAGCGCAACTATCGAAGAATGGTTGTTGGCGGCGGAATACATCCTTAACGCGGGCAATAAAGAAGTAATGCTTTGTGAGCGTGGCATTCGGGGCTACGATACAATGACCCGCAATATCTTTGACTTAAGCGCCGTACCGTTGGTGAAGAAGTTGAGCCACCTGCCGGTAATCGCCGACCCTAGCCATGCTACCGGCAAATGGTATTTGGTAGAACCGATGGCGATGGCATCAATAGCTTGTGGCGCTGATGGCTTAATCATTGAAGTGCATCCAAACCCTGACCACGCTCTCAGCGATGGTCCCCAATCGCTTACTCTGGAGAATTTTGCGAAACTTATGCCCAAAGTGGATAGAATTGCCGCAGCCACCGAAAGATATGTTCTTCCTCGACTTTCGCAAGCAAGATAATTATTTAGAGTTGGAATTATAAAAGCAGGGGCGATAAAAGCCCCTCTTTTTAGTTGCGTTGCGTTCTAAATTTTGTGGGCAGCTTTGGTATAACGCTCGGATATGCACTGCAATAGGTGGGATTGCTTTCAGTATTCTGATAGCTCAAATTCAAGCGGCTATAGTTGCGCCCATCCCATCACAAATAGTTCACGGGTAGTCAAGCGGGCGCTGGCTTTACCTACACCCGCTACTTCTTCTAGCAGCAATTTTAAACGCTCTGGGCTATAGCGAATTTTGAGTATTCCTCTAACACGCCCATCCTTGAATTCGTGTTGCTGCATCTCCTCCTCCGATTGGTTGGGAAACGGCGCAGACTCAAGCACAAGGATATGACCACCCGTACGCAAAACTCTTTTAACTTCTTGCAAAAACTCTGCTGTTCTATCGTTTGGAACATGCCCAAGCCAAAAGCTCAGCAAAACGCCATCAAAACTGTGACTGTCAAAAGGGAGTTGGTAAGCATCCCCCTGTAGCAAGCTAACCCCATTAACCAATTCCAGTTCCAAAAGCCTAGAATGCGCCATTTCTAGCATTGCGCTCGACCAATCTAAAGCTACAATATGTGCGTCAGAAGGTAACGTACGGGCGAGATGCGAAAACCACCAACCCGTGCCGCAGGCAAGGTCAAGAGCGCGTATTCCGCTAGTATGCGGCAAACTCGCGGCGAAATAGGTCACTTCTCTGCTGAGTTCGTGAACTTGCGCCAGAAAAATGGCGTTGGAAGAAGGCTCGTAAAATTTGCCATGCCGAGTCCAATAATCCTCATATTCGGCGGCGGTTTCATGATAATAGAGGCGCATTGCCTCGTCTAATTGGTCAATCATGCGTTACCTTGCTACCCTTTCTATTTACCCTGAAATTGTACCACAAGGGCATTGGTAGAGGGCTGAGATGATTCAGCGGTTGATTCACTGAATCGATTCATGAATCAATCAGCATGCTGATTCAGGCTGAATTAGAATCAAAACAAACTCACTATACCGCGCAACTGAATGTATATACATTCAGGAGGTAGTAAAATTGACATAAAATTCGTTATAAAAATACCCTTAAACCCCTTTTCTCGTTTTACATAATGTGCTAAAATAACATCAATTAAAAGCCTTGCGTTAAAAGAGGGTGTATATGATGCAGAAAAGGATTGACGAATTCCTTAAGTCTCTTACGGACGAGAAGGACTTTTCTGACAACACTTTAGCGGCATACAGTAACGATTTGACCCAGTTTCGGCAATTTCTTCAGAATGAAATCAACCTAGAGTTAATTGCCGATAACGTGACCCAACTTGATTACCCTTTTGAGTCCAATGGAAGTGGCGCAAAACGCTCAAATGCGCGGAAGCGGCATACTGCTGAGCCTTCCAACGGAACCAATGGGCATTATGTTCATATGGCTGAACCGGTTAAGCTAATTAATGGTCGGCATTATGATAGTGATTATGGTTCGGAACTGGAAATTGCTGCTGAAGATAAAGTTGTCGCAGGTGGGGTTCAGGGACGTAAGCTAGGAATATCCGAAAGAAACAAAGCTCTTACCGACTGGCATGAAATCGGTAAAGAGGATATTATGGATTACATTATGTTTCTTAAGGAACGCGCCTATGCTACTTCTACTGTAGCACGCAAAATTGCAGCTATCAAGTCCTTCTTTCATTATCTGGCAGCTCATGGAGTGGTTGATTTTGACGCAACCGAACACCTTGATTCGCCTAAAGTTAACAAATACCTGCCAAAAGCTATTTCGGTAAACGAAATCCATCTTTTGTTAGAGCAGCCTGATAAGCACCAAACCCCTGAGGCAGTGCGTGATAAAGCGATGCTTGGGTTGTTGTATGCTACCGGGATGCGTGTTACCGAATTGGTTTCATTAGATTTGGAAGATGTTGATTTGGCAGGTGGCAAGGTTAAGTGTTTGGGTAAATCTAATAAATCGCGCATGATTCCAATTCCTGAGGAACAACACCTTAGCCTTGTAGCGTATTTAAATGTGGTACGTCCTCATTTGGTGGGTACGAATAACGAAATTGCCATTTTTGTTAATCATCGCGGCAAAAGGTTGACTCGTCAGGGCTTCTGGCTAATTTTGAAAGCCTATGCCAATCAAGCCGGAATTTCAGATATTACTCCTCATACTTTGCGGCATAGCTTCGCCGCTCATATGCTGGGAGACGGTGAGAATCTTAGAAGGGTACAGGAATTACTGGGGCATGCTAGCATCAGTACCACCCAGATTTATACCCAGCTTAATGCACAAACGCGCCATTCTGACCCCAACCGGGTTATTAGCATCGGCGGTAAGGAAGTGGCTATTAACGCAGGGGATGAGACTCCCACAACTCCTCCCAAACGAGGTAGGGGGAGACGCAAGGCAGTAATTGCCGCAACCGGAAGTTAGCCTCTGACCAATTTCCCATTGGACTGGGAAATCAAAATGGTATAATGAAATCCGGTTCAGGTGAGCCGGATTTTTTAATTTCTAAGGAGAGATGCTAACAATGGGTTTGAAAGAACAATTACAAGCGGATATGGTTGCTGCGATGAAAGGTGGCGACAAAGCTCGTACCGATGCTGTGCGTTTGATAAAGGCGGCAATTCAGCGTTTTGAGCTTGACCACACCGACTCAAAAAGCCCGCTCTACGGCAAGCCAATTACGGAAGATGATTATCTTGGAGTAGTAGCTAAGGAAATCAAACAGCGGCGAGAGTCGATTGAGCAGTTCCGAAAGGGCAATCGCGAGGATTTGGCAGAGAAGGAAGAGGCTGAAATACGAATCTTTGAAGTATATTTGCCTCTTCAACTTACGCGGGATGAAATTGTTCAGCTTGTAAGCTCTATAATTGAGCGGGAAGGCAAAGAATTCAAGAAAGTGATGCCTTTAGCGGCGAAAGAATTTAAAGGCAAAGCGGATGGAAAACTGGTAAGTGAGGTTGTACGCGAACTAACCAGCTAAAAGCCCGGCAACTGCTTCTGGGCAGTTTCGAGGAGGCGCTTATGGAACGTCTGCGAAAACTAATATTGGTGTTAGTGGTGTCGGTTACTTTTCTTTTGAGTGCTTGCGATGATGCGCCTGAACAAGGTAATAAAAGCCAGTATGTGCAGGATGCTATCAATGCAGTCAACGGCGGAACGCCTATACCTGTCCCAACCGTTGACCCGCAACAAATAATAAATCTGCAATTGTTTTTGGGACAGGTGGATTATTCTCGTCAGAAAGACCCACCCCCAAAGGTGGTACTATTCGTTCTAAATACTGGCAGAACTACTATTTACATCAGTTCTTGTGAAGGCACGATTTTACAGCGCAATGAAAATTCTACTTGGATAAATATTGCTGCGGCGCGTCCATGCGGAACCAAGCCCCAACCGCTTGAACTTAAACCCGGTCTTGAATATAATCTATCATTCGAGTTTCTGAAAGCGAGTCCTTATAAGGGTCAGAGTTTTTATGTGGATGGGAAATACCGTTTGGTGGTGAATTATGCCATTGCTTGCCCGCTTGCCAATGCGGATTACTCGCAATGTATAAATCGTAATTGGGTCGCTTCGTCCGAATTTGATTTGCTTCAAATGCCTAAATAAAGCTTACTAATCAAGGAGAACAAGGAAAAAGCCGGTGGGCGAAATCTGGGATGAATTGGTAAAGTATTTTACAACTGGAAAATCGGGCAACTCGCTGGTGGACATCCTGCTGTCAATATTTGTATTTTTGTTTTGGTTGCTCTTGTTATTGTGGCTTGGTCATATCTCTCGACGCGCCCTTCAGAAATTTGCCGTCCGCAATAGCCGCAACCCTAATCTGGGAGTGCTGCTTGGCAATATAGCCTACATGTCGTTCCTTACGCTCGCACTCCTATTAGCTATAACTTTTCTGACTGGTGCTTCAATCAATAATATATTTACCTTTCTGGGCTTTGTCGGCGCCGGACTTGGCATTGCCCTTCGTGATGTAATATTAAGTATTATTGCGGGAATCTGGATATTGTTGGAAAAGCCTTTCAAAATTGGAGATATTATCAAGGTAAAAGAGGTGGAAGGGCGCGTAACCGGCATTCATATTCGCACCACTCATTTGAGGACTCTAACCGATATACCACTGATAATTCCTAACTTCATTCTTTTTTCAGAAATTGTCACCAATCAATCTGATGGGGATAAAAAGCAGGTAATCTTGCGCCTTATGTTGCCCGCTACTATTTCCTATGAGGATTTAAGGGCGCAAGTTAAAGAAGCAGTTCAAAAACTTGAAAAAGTGGATGAGTTCAGTCGTGGTGAACCTGCACTCTATCTAGAAAGAATCCGGGGTGATAGGATGCTGATTAGAATTGAACTTCCGGTTTCCTATACCACCGACCAACAATTTGGTACGCTGGCTGGCTATGCAATCAGACTACTTTTGCCGGAAGCGGAAATACTTTCAATTGAATAGAGAGGCAGAGATTATTGCAGCGTATCGGCATAATTGGCGGCACTTTTGACCCGATTCATACCGGGCATTTGATTATAGCGCAGGAAGTCGCTTGGCGGCTTGGTTTAGATAAGGTCTTATTTGTTCCGGCGGGTAATCCGCCCCATAAACGCAACCAACTGGTCACTGAGGCGTATCATCGCCTTGAAATGGTACGGCTGGCTATAGAAGGAAATTCGCTCTTTGAGCTTTCAATGGTGGATGCTGTCCGGGTTGGTTATTCTTATACTGCTGATATGCTGGAAGAACTTAGCCTTGAATTCAAAGACTCCGAGTTATACTTTATAATCGGTGCGGATGCTGCTTCCGAACTGGTAAATTGGCATAAACCGGAAAAAGTGCTTGAACTGGCTCAGCTCGCGGTGGTGAGTCGTCCCGGCTATAACCTTAATCTCGATGATTTAAAAGAGCGATTTCCTGAAATTCAAAGCCGCATGGTGTTGCTTGACTCTGCTATGATACAATTGGCAGCAAACCAGATTCGCCAGTATGTGCAGAAAGGTGAGTCGATTCGTTATCTTGTTCCGCCTTCGGTAGAAGCCTATATTTATAGGGAGCGGCTTTACTCTTCGCCTGAAAGTTCAAAATAAAGAGGTCTAATGTGATTTCAAATAGATTTAAGCCTTTGGCATTAATTTTGGCACTATTTGCTATCATTAATTTACTGGTAGCATGCGGCAGCGAAGCCTCTGCTACCCTTACTCCCGCTCTTACTACGCTTGCCACTACTAATATTTCTAACACGACTACGGCGCTTCAAACCGCTGCTACTATTGCTACGACTGCTATCACGCCAACCACCGCCGCTATAATCGCTTCTACGGTAGCGACAAGCCCAAAGCCAACTCCAACAATCGGAAATGTTTATCCTTCGGGACCTGCTCCAACTGCGGCTATGCCTGCGGGTGGTTTAGTGTCTGTGCAGTTGCAGATACCAGAGCAATTACGCAAGCGCAGTTTTACTGTCTCCCACACCTTGAATTTACCCGCCGGGTTTTCTGCTTCACTTTACGCCTTGCTGGATGAAGGGGTGCGCTTTATGACCCTCAGCCCGGATGGGGTAGTGTTTGTTAGCGAAATGGGTAGCGGTCAGGTAGCGCTACTAAAGGATACCAACGGGGTGGCAGAGCGGGTCAGTTTCACGGATGGGTTGGATGCGCCGCATGGTCTGGCATTTCATACCAGCAATGGTATTACCTACTTATACGTGGCGGAAATGACTCGTGTGGTGCGGTTCGCTTACCAACCCGGTCAACAACGCGCCGACAAAAAAGAAACCATCGTTACCGGAATACCGGGTGGCGGCAATCATCGCACACGCACGGTTGTATTTGGCAAGGATGGCAAGATGTATCTTTCAGTTGGTAGCAGTTGCAACGTGTGCGAGGAGTCTGACCCACGGCGCGGTTCGGTACTACAATTTAACGATGATGGCACTAACGGGCGCATATTTTCCACCGGACTACGCAACGGGGTAGGTCTGGTGGTGAACCCGTTTACAGGCGAACTCTGGGAAACTGAAAACGGTCGCGATATTATCGGGGATAATATACCACCCGAAGAAATAAATATCTTGGTAGATGGCGGAAATTATGGCTGGCCCTACTGTTATAGTAATGGTGTGTGGGATAGCAACTTTGGTAAGCGCGATCAGGCGTTTTGCAATACCACCACTAAGCCTGTTTTGCCAATGCAGGCGCACAGCGCACCGCTTGGTATTGATATTTACACCGGAAAACAATTCCCGTCAGAATATGTGGGCGATGCCTTTGTAGGCTTTCACGGTTCGTGGAATCGTAACGAAAAGACGGGCTATAAAGTAGTGCGCTTGCGGGTTAAAGATGGTCGCCCGGTAAGCTACGAAGATTTTGCAACGGGTTGGCTGGTAAATGGTCAAATCTGGGGTCGCCCGGTAATGCCAATGATGACGGCAGACGGTAGCCTTTTGGTAAGCGATGACTTGGCAAATGCAGTTTACAGGATTTCCTATACGGGGCGATAGTTAAAGTCAAGGAGGGGTGAGAGTGGCGATTAGAGCGGTGTTATTAGATTTGGGCGACACTCTGATAAGCGGCAATATCACTAGCGGTGATACCGAAACGGTCTGGGAGGAAGTTTATTGTACCCTGATAAATCCTTCTCAAACTTCCTCCCTGCCTTCGTTCCTAAACCTGAGAGCTGCCATTAAAGAGCATGTTTATAACAAAATGGAGCAAGTCTGGAAGTATAAAATCGAAAGAGAGCAAGATGCACTGGAAATGTACAGCATTGCTTTTGCGGCGACAGGTTTTGAGGTAGATACTTGCTTTATTCATAGGGTGCTAGAGTTGGAACACAAATTGCTATATCGGCATTTGGTTCGAGTAGGTCCCACCGTTTTTCCCACGCTTCAACACTTGCGAGAGCGCGGCTATCTGCTAGGCTTATGCTCTAATTTCTGTAACCTTACCGAAGTGGTATATGAAAGCCTACGGGAAGTAAAGCTACTGGAACAATTTGACCAGCTTGCTGTTTCATGCGAAGTGGGTTGGCGCAAACCCTCGCCTCGTATTTATGCCGCTATTTGCGAAAGACTGGCGGTAACGCCGGAGGAGTGTCTGTTCGTGGGCGACAGGCTTATTGAGGATGTAAAAGGCCCACAAGAATATGGTATGCGGGCTATCCTAACGCATGAGTTCAGACAGGAAGAGCCTACCCCTGAGATACTGCCCTTTGCCGTGATTACTCGACTGGATCAACTTCTTGAGCATGTTGAGGAATGACAGCTTTTACCGCGTTTGTTATAATAAAATTATTATACTGGACGTTAAGAAGTAGTGTACCCTTATCTAAGAATATAAAAGGAGTTTGAGAAAGATGGCTCAGAACAAGAACGATGCGGTTATAGTAAGCGGGGTGCGTACCCCACTTGGCAAGTTTGGCGGTACTTTGGCAGATACACCTGCTAGTAAGTTGGGCGCTATTGTGATTTCAGAGGCGTTGCGCCGCGCTGACATCAAGCCGGACCAGATTAGCGAAGTAATAATGGGAAACGTTTTGCAAGCCGGTCAGGGCATGAATCCGGCTCGTCAGGCTACCCTGAAAGCAGGCTTGCCTGTAACCATACCTGCTTTGAGCATAAATAAAGTCTGCGGTAGCGGTATGAAAGCGGTTATTTTAGCGGCTCAGGCGGTGCAATTAGGCGATGCCGATATAGTAGTAGCCGGTGGTCTTGAAAATATGAACCAAGCGCCTTACTTGCTGCCCAAAGCTCGCAACGGGTATCGTATGGGTAATGGCGAAATCATTGACTCGATGGTCAATGACGGTTTGTGGGATATATTCGAAAATTACCACATGGGTATCACTGCCGAGAACGTAGCTAAAGAATATGACATTTCTCGCCAAGAACAGGACGAATTTGCCTTACGCAGCCAGCAACGAGCGGCGGCGGCTATCGCGTCGGGTCACTTCAAGGCTGAAATCGTGCCGGTAGAAATCAAGACTAAAAAAGAAACCGTTCAGTTTGATACTGACGAGGGTGTACGCGGCGATACTACTCTTGAAGGTCTTACCAAGCTGAAACCAGCATTTCAAACGAATGGCGGTACTGTAACGGCGGGTAATTCCAGCAGCATAAATGATGGTGCTGCTGCCTTGGTAATAATGAGCCGCGCTAAAGCCGAATCGCTGGGCTTGAAACCGCTGGCGACAATTCGCGGATATGCCAGCGCTGGGGTTGAACCTCGCGTTATGGGCATCGGACCAGTTCCTGCCAGCAAGAAAGCCCTTGAGAAAGCCGGGCTGACCGCTTCCGATATTGAACTGGTAGAAGCCAATGAAGCTTTTGCAGCGCAGGCTTGTGCCGTTGGTAAAGGACTGGGCTTGAACGGTGACATCGTAAACGTTAGCGGTGGTGCGATTGCGTTAGGTCATCCGATTGGAGCGAGCGGCGCACGAATCATTGTCACCTTGCTTTACGGCTTGCAGCGTTTGGGCAAGCGCACCGGTCTTGCCACCCTTTGCATCGGCGGTGGGCAGGGTATCGCGGTGGTGGTTGAGCGCGAATAGCTTTTACCAGAAATGTGAGGGATGCGGGATAATCGTCCCCATCCCTTTTTCTTTTGACCTTCTATTTTTTGAATCTGAAAAATCATGATTTCATCAAGAACAGAACTTTCTGACATTCTCGAACCGGGGGTAAAACTGTTAATAGTGGGCTTTAACCCCTCGCTGGTGTCGTGGGATAAAGGGCATCACTACGCCAACCCCGTCAACAACTTTTACCGCTTGCTGTATCAATCGGGACTGACCCCGCGCTTGCTCAAGCCGGATGAGGACGGCTTGTTACCGCAATACGGTATTGGGCTGACCAATTTCGTACTACATATCCCGTCTGCCAACGAAAGCAAAGTACCCGCTTCCGTATATCGCGCCGGAATTGAAGGGCTGGACGAAAAAGTTAAACGCTATAGCCCCAAACTGATATGCTTTAACGGCATGAAGCTATATTGCTATTATTTCAATAAGAAACTGCCAGGCTTTGGTTTGCAGCAAGATACAGTGGCAGGTAAGCCTCTTTTCGTTACGCCAAGCAGCAGCGGTGCAGCAAATATGTACTTTGCGCGACGGCAAGAGCTATATCGTGAGATGAAAGAATTGCTGGACAGTTATGTGTAATAAAAAAGCCCCCTCAAGAAGCTGAAGGGGCGAAAGATTATTGAGCTTGTGGACGTTTGTCCATCTCGATAAAGGCGTAGGCATTGTGATTGTGAATGCTTTCGTCGTTATCGCTTTCCACTGTGAACCAGTCAATACGGGGGTCATCGAGCAAAACCTGAGTCAAATCACGCACCACATCTTCAACAAATTTGGGGTTTTCATAGGCGCGTTCGGTTACGTACTTCTCGTCCACTCGCTTAATCAGCGAATACACCTCACAACTTCCACTTTGCTCGGCGATACTGATTAGGTCTTCTAACCAGACTAATACGTTAGATCGGATTTTAATGGTCACAAAACTGCGCTGGTTATGTGCGCCATACTCGCTAATTTCTTTCGAGCAAGGGCATAAAGTTGTAACCGGAACTTCAACCATCGTGATAAGGTCGGTGCTACCATCGGGTCCCTGCATTGCTGAGAATCCGCATTTATACTCCAGCAAGCTTTTGATACGGCTGACAGGAGCTTCTTTGGTTAGAAAATAAGGAAAAGCTATCTCAAAATGTGCTTCATCTGCGGTCAGTTTTTCGCGCATAGTGGTGAGAATTGTTTCTATATTGGCTGGCTCGATTTCCCCTTCAAATTGATTAAGAATTGCGACAAAACGACTCAAATGTGTGCCTTTGAATTCTTTAGGGAGGGACACATACATATTGATGTCTCCAACGGTGTGTTGCAAACCGTTGTCGCGTTCTTTCACTGCGATGGGAAATCGAATATCCTTGATACCGACTTTATTGATGGCGATGTTTCTTTTATCAGGTCTGCTCTGAATGTCAGGTAAAACCCGATTATTTATTTGAAGCATGTATTTAGTATCCTTCCTAAAAGCTACTCGGCGCAGGTTGGAACAAAGCCCTGAAACCAACATGCAAACCGCGCAGCCTCATAAAAATAAATTTGCGTGTTTATTCTAGTCCAATCAGTTAGCAACTGCAACGGTTAATAAGCAAACTACCATTTATATATCCTTATTTATAACTTCTTTTAGCAATGATTAGTGCGTTGTGAAGGAATCGGCAAAAGTTTATTTTGAGGGTTTTTATTCATCCAGAAAGGGAAAATAAAAAACCCGGCGATTGTTTAGACCGCCGGCTCAGAAGGAGAGAAATTCATATAATTTAGGAGAGAGTTTCATTTTTGAATTGGTAAACCCCAACCGGGTTTTTAGTCTCTATGTGATGCGTAGCTTTAAGGGCAGCTATAGCCAGTGAGGAAGGAAGCGCCCACGCAATCCCTATCAGTAAGCCCATCTGAGCATAAGCAATGCCACGAGTGAAAATCCCGGTAACAAGTTCTATAAAATCTACGGATGGGGCTGCTTTTACCGCATTATTCAAAATTTGAGCGCCTATCACGCAACTGCTCCATATTCCGAAAGCTGCAATTGCAAAGAAAAGAGGAGCTAACAACAACCATACCACCGGATGAAGGTTATGCTCAAGCGCTTTGCGAGTAAAATATCGGGCTACTAGGGCTGCTACCAGAATAATAAAGAGCGGTGCAATTACATTGTAGTTGAAACTACCCATAAAATACAGGTAAGCTGCGGTTACAACCGCACCAGTTAAGGTGAAAACGCTATTGATTTTTTGATTATTACGACTATTCATATGGTTACCCGTTTCAAGTCCCTGTCCCATTTGTCTTGTGATAACTACGTTACTTTATAATTTATCTACTTAAATAATAACTCCCCAACATTACAATTAGTATGACGTAAATCATAATCTATAAATAATAGGCTGAAAGTACCTATTACTTTTGGGTCTGTTACCTTATTTCTATGATTAATTTTTGCCCTTGCTTCTTTTTGGTGCTGGTCTAAGGGTCTAATACTGCTTTGACCTTCGGATAAGGGTGTCAAGCGCATAAAAGCCAAGCTCAAAGTGTTGGCGAGGGTAGTGAAAAATACTACACCGGATACCTCTGTATTGACCTCTCTAGCAAGTCTTAACCTTGCGCTTGGCGTAGATATGAATTATTATCATTTCCAGACAAACGGTAAGAATCCAAAAGAAACGGATCAAGGATGTTTTGTATTAAATGCGGTAAGGAAAACAGGGAAGGGGCAAAGGTTTGCTACTATTGTGGCGCGTTGCTGGTAAACCAAAAACCACCTGAGCCAACCCCGATTGAGAAGGTTGGGGATCAGGTTTCCAGCGATGAAACTACTTCAACTACTTGTTACAAGTGTGGCAAAGAAAACAGGGAAGGGGCAAAGGTTTGCTACTATTGTGGCGCGTTGTTGGTAAAGCCCAAACCGCCGGAATTGGAAAAGGTAGAAACCCCAGCAGTTCAATATCCAACCGAACCGTCTGCCACATTGCCTATAAACAATAATGCGCCGGGTAACTTCCCGCCCTACTATAACCCAACATCTGGAGGTTATCCCC